>CAZHIN010000005.1:34672-47757 GCA_964532575.1 uncultured Acidimicrobium sp. | reverse complement strand
CAGTCAATCTTGGGCTTGGTTCGCGCCGAAGCCGGCAAAGGCACCGAGCTCGATGACATGCTCGTCCATATATGTAGAGACCTCTGGGTGTTGATGGCCGAGCTGGCAACACTGCCCGAGAACCGTCACAAGTTGGTGGACGGCAAGACGCGAGTGACGGCCGAGATGGTGACGCACCTCGAGACGATGATTGACTCGCTCGATGAGCGCTTTACACCACCAACCGACTTTGTCGTGCCAGGTCAAAACAAAGTGTCTGCATTGCTTGACGTTGGTCGCACAGTTGCACGCCGAGCCGAGCGTCATTCGCTTGCTGCTGCACCACCGCCATCGCAATCGACTCCGTATCTCAACAGGTTGAGTGACTTGTTGTGGACACTTGCTCGCTGGCAAGAGGGCGAGTCGTTGGCAGTCAAAGACGTCATCTAGCTTTTTTAAAATAACTACATATAAGGAGACATCATGTCAATCAACTTTGAAGTAGCGAGCAAGACTCCAGCGGGTGTAAGCGCAATCGGTATTGCAGTGTCGACCGATGGGGCAATGCCCAAAGAAGTTTCGCTCTCGCGCAAGGCGCTTGAGGCTGTTGGTTTTTCGGGCAAGGTAGGACAGACGTCGGTGATTGCTGCCGATCGCGGTGCCCTCACCGTGGTTGTTGGCATTGGCGAGTCGTCGAAGGTGACTGCCGATTCATTGCGCAAATCGGCTGCAGCATTTGGTCGTGCGACATCAATGTTTGAATCGGTTGCAACCACGCTCGCTGGCGTTGCACGTGTAGATCTCGGTGGTCGCCGTATCATTAAAAAAGAGGGCATTTCGCTTGCCGTGCATCGCTACACCGATCTCAAGACTGTTGAGAAGAAGGCGCCGAAGTTGGCATTGGTCACTCTTGTTGGCACAACCGCAAATGCAGCACAACTCAAGGCTGGCGCTAAGCGTGGCCAAGTGATCGCAAATGCAGCCAACATGGCACGAGATTTTGCGAGCATGCCACCAGCGCACCTGACTGCAACCATGTTTGCAAACCATGCTGTGCGCATTGCGGGCGAGACTGGTTTGAAAGTAGAAGTATTTAACAAGGATCAACTGCTTGCAATGGGTTGCGGCGGAATAATTGGTGTCAACCGCGGCAGCGTTGAGCCACCGCGCATGGTGCGCTTGACATACAAGCCGGCTGGTGGTGCGAAGAAGAACTCAAAGCCGCACGTGATTTTGGTTGGCAAGGGCGTGATGTATGACTCGGGTGGTATTTCACTCAAGCCATCCGATCCATCGCATGCAATGATGAAGGGCGACATGAGCGGCGCGGCTGCGGTGCTGTCGTCGATGTCAACGCTCAAGGCGCTTGGCTGCACAAATCAAGTCACCGGATATTTGATGTGCACCGACAACTTGCCTTCGGGAAGTGCGATGGCCATGGGCGATGTGCTGCACATGCGCAATGGCAAGACTGTCGAGATTTTTAACACCGACGCCGAGGGCCGCTTGATCTTGGCCGATGGTTTGGCACTTGCTGCAGAGCAAAAACCAGATGCCATCGTCGACATTGCGACATTGACTGGTGCATGTGCTCGCGCATTGGGCGAAGGTATGGCCGGAGTGTTGGGCAACAATCAAAAGTGGATTGATCAGTTGACAGCAGCGGCTGCACGCACCGATGAAAAACTGTGGCAGTTGCCGCTCGAGCGAGAGTATCGAGTTGGGCTCGACTCGGTTGTTGCCGACATGAAAAATGTTGGTGGAGAAGCCGGCGCAATTACCGCAGCGTTGTTTTTAGATGAGTTTGTTGGCAGCGTGCCATGGGCTCACCTCGATATCGCAGGACCAATGTGGTCGCACTCAGACAGTGGTTGGTTGCAAAAGGGTATGACTGGATACGGAACGCGACTCTTGATTGATGCCGCGCTCAACTTCAAGCGCCCGTCTCGCTAAAACAAAGGGAAATATTCTCGTCACAAACTCAAAATTGCCGCACACACTCAGGTATCAAAATGATACCTTGGAGGTATGGCAATGACATTACGGCTCACAGACGACGAACAGCAGGCGCTCAAAGAGCGGGCGGATGCTGAAGGAGTTTCGATGCAAGATGCTGCTCGACGAGCAGTGCGCGAATATGTGGAGCGTGGAGCACACGTATCTCGAGTTATGGAAGCAGCCAAACAAGTGATTGCAACGCATGGTGATGCGCTTGATCGCTTGGGTCGGTGAGCGGGCAAGTCGAGTATCTCGAACTTGAAGATGTCGTTGCCTTGGCGGCGATACTTTTTGGAGACCCACCTCCAATTCGAGATATTGGTTTATTGGGTTCTGCTGTTGCACGACCACGAACGAGTGCATTTGGGGAAGATGCGTACCCAGACATATTGACCAAGGCTGCAGCACTATTGCAATCGATTGTCAACAATCATGCAATGATCGACGGCAACAAGCGACTTGGATGGTTGAGTACAGCCGTATTTCTGGAAGTCAATGGCGTGAAGGCACTTCGAATTTCGAATGACGATGTATATGACTTCGTCATCTGGGTTGCTGCAACGTCGCCTGCAATTGAAGAGATTGTTAGCAGGCTTCGGTTGTTGTTTGCTTAGCCTTTTTGGGTGCCGACCTTGATGTCGCGGAAAGGCGACTTGGAGTCGATACCAACATCTTTTGGCAGTCCGAGCACGCGCTCTCCAACGATGTTGCGCATCACTTCGTCTGAACCACCAGCAATGCGCATGCCCGGTGCACCGAGCAACAATTGGCTCCATGCATATGTGCCCCACTCGCCAGTGTCAACAACGAGTTTTGCACCAAGAATGTGAGCCACGAGATCGTTGAGCCTCTTTTGGTTATTGACAAGAGCCATCTTGCCGATTGACATTTCGGGCCCAGGCAATTGACCAGCGCGCATTTTGTCGGTTGCGCGTTGGCTTGTGAAGCCAGCAACACGTGAGTTGATATAGAGGTCGGCAAGCATGTCGCGCACGATTGGGTCTTTGTCTAATTCGTAATGGCGAATCATGGCAACGAGTCGCGTGTGGATGTTGTTTTCGCCAGAGTCGGCCGCACCGATCGATGCGCGCTCATTCATCAACGTGGTGAGTGCGACGTTCCATCCATTGTTGACATCACCAAGGCGATGATCGTCGGAGACACGCACTTCATTAAAAAACACTTCATTGAAACTTGCGCCACCTGTCATCTGACGCAGGGGACGAATCTCGACTCCTGGCGCGTGCATGTCGACAATGAATCCAGTGAGTCCTTTGTGTTTTGGCAATGATGCGTCGGTGCGACAAATAATTTCGCCGATGTCGGAAAACTGCGCACCAGATGTCCACACTTTTTGTCCAGTGATGCGCCACTCGTCGCCGTCGCGCTCGGCTTTTGCTTGCAGTGAAGCCAGGTCGCTACCCGCGCCAGGCTCAGAAAAGAGCTGACAACCAACAATGTCGGCGCGCCACATTGCTTTGAGATATTTTGCTTTTGCTGATTCGGATGCATGAGCCAAAATTGTTGGGGCAACCATGCCAAGTCCAATCTGGAATGCGCCAAGAGGTGCAGTTCGGAACTCGCGCTCAACTGCGTTGTATGCGCGCTCGTGTGCGGGAGTCAGACCAGCGCCACCAAACTCTTGTGGGCCAGTGATCCATGCAAAGCCGGCATCAAAACGTTTTGCTTGCCAATCTTTTGCTTTGGCGAGCATCTCTGCTTCGGCATCACGACTGCGCTCTTCAAACATTGACACGTTGTCGGTACCTTCACCCCATGTGAATTTGGTCTTGACTTGTTTGCGCTCTGCATTGGCTTCAAGAAACTTGCGTGCCGACGCAGCGTATTCTTCGATGGAAATAGGCGCTGTTTGAGTACTGGTCATAGAACTAAAGATAGTTGCCGCAATATGGTTTGGGCGAAGGCGAGTCAACTAGTCTCTAGCCCATGGGTCAACCAGTAGCAGTAGTTCAAAAGCCGTCAGCCACACCGGGTCGGATGCGATTTGAAATCAATCGCTCGTTGACTGGCCAAGGCCATGAGCGGTATGCGAGTGTGGCGGCTGCAACTGGCGTGAAGCCCGCAGATGTGCTTGCTCAACGCTTGTTTGCAACGGGCAAAGTGAGCGCGGTGCATGTGTATTCAAACGTGATCACGGTAGATGTGACTGATGGTGCGAGCAATGATGGCCTGGCCAAGGTCGTCGAAGATCTGTATCAATACTGGAAGCCTGGCATGGCGCCAAAGTCGACTGAAGAGTTGTTGGCGATGGTGCCGAAGAGTGCCGAGGCCCCAAGTGCGAGTACTTCCGATGCAAGTGGAGCACCGGTATCAGCAGCAGCGAGCAAGATTCCTGCTGTTTTGTTGGCTCGTAGCCAAGCAGCACTGGCAAAAGCTCAATCAGCTAAGGGATAAGAGTTTTTATCTGACGCCATCTGCGTAAATATGCGCTAAGTTCCTTGTAGCGACATGAGTACCAAAAAAAGTACTAAAACGAGTTCTCAAACGAGTTCTCAAAATATGACACTTCACGAAGTGGCAGAGTCGCTTGGCGTGCACTATATGACCGTTTATCGGTATGTGAATGAAGGTCATCTAACAGCCACCAAAAATGGTGGTGGGTGGATTGTTAAGGCAAGCGACGTGAAGGGTTTTCGGCGCACAGGTGACCAGGCAGTTTCGGCAACAGGTGGGGGCAAAAAAGCGGCGCCGTGGTCTGAGCGAATGCTGGCATTGCTGATAGACGGCAATGAGCGTGGCGTAGTCAAGTTGATGGAATCGATATTGCGCTCTGGAAATGATTTGTATTTTCTGTACCTCGACGTGTTGGTGCCGGCGATGAATGCGATCGGGATGAAGTGGCATGCAGGAGAAATTGACATATTTATCGAGCATCGTGCCACTGGCATTGCGAGTCGGTCAGCGGCACAAATTGGTGCACGTTTTTTACGGCGCGGTGTGCATAAGGGAACAGTTTTGATCGGTTCGCCAGAAGGCGAGCAGCATGTATTGGGAACCCAGTTGCTTGGCGATCTGCTCACCATGGAGGGTTGGAAGGTTGACAATTTGGGCGGCGATGTTCCGGCAGAGTCGTTTGCTTCGGCGGCAACGCAAGTTTCTGATGTTGTGGCTGTGTGCGTTGCGGCAACGATGTCAGAAACTCTTCCTGCGATGAGCAAAGCGATTGCCAAGATTAAAAAAGCGTCAAATAACTCGATTCCCTGCTTTGCTGGTGGTGCTGCCGTGCTCAACTCGGAGCACGCCGAAAATTTGGGTGCAGATTTTTGGGCCGCTGATCTGCGAATGCTGATGCCGCTGTTGAAACAGCACGCGATTCGTACCTAGACACGCTCAATAGTCGCCTAATAGTCGCTAAATAAGTACGAACATATGTTCGCTACAGTGGTGACATGTCTAGCTCACTGCCTGTCGTCGACGCACTGCAATCAATAGTTCCCGATGGTGTGTTGGTGCGAGGTCGCACGGTGTTGTGCAGTGGCGATGCCGCGATGTCAACTGCATTGTTGCTAGTGAGTGCTGCCACACAGGCCGGCTCATGGTTGGCAATCGTGGGTGTGAGCGATTTTGGATTGGTATCGGCATGCGAACAAGGTGTGGCATTGCAGCGCACAGTGTTAGTGACACCGACTGCCAACAAAAAAGATTGGACAAGCACGGTTGCTGCTGTTGCCGATGGATTTGATGTGATGATGCTTGAAGTGCCGCGAGACACGAGCGAATCTGATGCGCGACGTATTCAAACCCGTATTCAAGCCCGACACAATGTGCTCGTGTTGGTAGAAACATCTCGACAACTAGCGGCGCGATCAGTTTTTCAACCAGATGTGGTGTTGCACACTGTAACCACGCAGTGGCACGGCATCGAACACGGTGCTGGTTATGTGCGGGGCAGACATATTGACATAACAGTGACGGGCAGGCGTGTGCCGCGAACAATGCAACATGTGTTGCAGCACGTTGGCTAACAGTGAGTACACACAGCGATGCAACGCGCGTTGCAGTGATCTCATGCACCGACTGGCAAGCCGTTGCTGCACAATGTGAGTTGTATTCACGCAAGCAATGGTTTGATGCCGTTGCAGTGCTGCATGCGCAGCGTGTGGTGGCGCGCACTGCTCACGCCGCCAGTCAGGGTGTGCAAATAGGTATGCGACGTCGCGAGGCACAGGCAGTGTGTCCCGAATTGCATATTGCTACCAACAATCCC
The DNA here is from genome assembly GCA_964532575.1 of uncultured Acidimicrobium sp. GTDB lineage: Bacteria > Actinomycetota > Acidimicrobiia > Acidimicrobiales > Ilumatobacteraceae > UBA3006. The sequence continues at coordinate 41,552 of CAZHIN010000005.1, read as the reverse complement.
GAGCGCGACCGATTGATGTTTGAGTCGGTGGTGCGAGCAGTGAGCGAACTTGTTCCACTCGTAGAAGTAAGTACGCCAGGTGTGATCTTGTTGGCTACGCGTGGGCCATCAAGATATGTGGGTGGCGATGATGCGTTAGCGCAACGTTTGCACAGCATCACGCGCGAGGCACTTGCACTTTTGGCTGATGGCCGTCCAATTGTGTTTGGGGTTGGCATTGCCGATGGACGACTGGCTGCACTCGTTGCTGCACATGCTGCAGCCGGCAGTTATCTAGTGGTTGCGCCAGGAGAGAGTGCACGATGTTTGGCGCCATTGCCGGTGTCGGTGCTTGCCGACTTTGGCGGAGTCGATCGAGATGTGGTGTCGTTGTTGCATCGCCTTGGCTTGAGTGGTGTTGGCGACATTGCAACAATGAAACCTTCAGATTTGGTTGGACGATTTGGTCCAGTTGGTTTTGAAGTGCATCGATTGGCCTGTGGCGGTGATCGGCATCCACCAATCACCATCGCGCCACCACCAGAGCGAGCAAGCACGCATCGATTTGAACTATCGGTAGAGGATGTCAATGTGGTGGTGGCTGCTGCGCGACAAGTAGCCGACGAGTTGGTGACGCACTTGAGCAGTCAGGGCGTGAGTTGCGTGCGACTGCATGTTTGTATGCAAACCGACCATGGCGAACAAAGTGATCGCTTGTGGTATCAGCCCGAAGGATTGACTGCGGCCGCAATGGCCGAACGTGTGCGTTGGCAAATGGAAGCGTGGATTGCAACACGCGGGCTCACGAGTGGTGTGGTGTTATTGCGATATTCGCCGGTTGGTTTGCGTGCACGAGAAGGAAGACAACTTGGGTTGTGGGGTGGCAGCACGCAAGCCGACGAATGGGCCGCTCGCGCTATTGAACGATTGACAACAATGCTCGGAGCCGATTCGGTGCGTGTTGCACAGTGGCGTGGTGGTCGCGATGTGAGTGAAGTGTTTGCATTAACCCCTGCTGCTGTGGTTGATATGGAGCGACGCGCCGAAACAGCGGTAATAAAAGAAACAGCATGGAGCGGAGCACTACCGACACCAGCACCATCAATTGTGTATGACGAACCAATGTTGGCGGTAGTAACTGATGCAAGTGGATGCGCAGTAAACGTGAGTGGCAGACACGAGTTGAGTGCAACGCCCGTGCACGTAGTGATTGGCCGACATGTGTACAACGTGATGTCGTGGGCCGGGCCTTGGCCAGTGGAAGAGCGATGGTGGGACCCATTGCGTCAACGCAGAGCAGCACGAATGCAAATGGTGCTGGCGCGTCATGGTGATGCAAGTGTGCGTACGGCAACGCATGCAGTAGTGATGGTGCTCGAGCATGGCGAGTGGTGGATGACTGCGCGTTATGGATGAGTGAGTTGCAGTAATACACTTGTTCTATGTCAACTAGCGAGATTGTTGCTCAACTCTGCGCACATTTTGCTGCAGCCACTCCATGCGACGAACGCGAGCGTGAATCGATCCAACAATTTTTAACAATTGCTCCAACACTTGCAGCACCATTTGATGAGCACGCCAACGACACACACATCACGGGGTCGGCGATCGTTATTGGTAAGCGAGGCGTGGTGCTGCACCTGCACAAGCGACTCAACATGTGGTTGCAACCCGGCGGACATATTGAGCATGGAGAAACACCAGCAGAGGGTGCACTGCGCGAAGCGCGTGAAGAAACCGGACTTGATGTGCGACACCCCGACAGCGGCCCGATGTTGGTGCATCTCGATGTGCATCCTGGTCCGCGTGGGCACACGCACTTAGATGTGCGCTATGTGGTGATGGCCGATGATGTCGAACCAGCGCCAGGTGCGAACGAGAGTCAGGATGTGGCTTGGTTTGCATGGGACGACGCAATTGCCATGGCTGACAAGGGTTTGGCGGGGGCGCTGAGGGTAGTACGAACATATGTTCGCTAGCATGGCAGGGTGGCAAATGACGTTTCGTACGCGCATGTTCCGTATGCCCATGTTCCATATGCGGAGTTGCATTGCCGATCCAATTTTTCTTTTTTGCAAGGTGCTTCGCATCCAGAGCAACTTGTAGAACAAGCACAGTCGCTGGGGTTGGAAGCGCTTGCGCTGACAGATCGCAATGGCTTGTATGGCATCGTGCGTTTTGCTGAAGCGGCACGCACGCTTGGGTTACCAACGGTGTTCGGTGCAGAGTTGCAACTGGCTGCTGGAAATATTGTGATCATCGCTCGCAATCCGCGAGGCTACGCGCACCTATCAAGCGCCATTAGCGCTGGTCAACTTGCTGGCAGCAAAGAGCACCCCGTGTTTGTGCTCGAACAACTTGGCGAGTTTTCGGTGGGCGACTGGTGGGTGCTGACGGGCGGGCGAGATGGTGTGGTCTCGCGCGCGCTACATGATGACGGGCCCAGTGCCGCCGAGCGACGAATGCAACAGATGAAGACGGCATTTGGTAACGACAACATAGTGGTAGAGCTGTGGGATCACGGCGACCCGCTTGACTCGGCGCGCAACGATGTGCTCGTGCAAATTGCGCACCGCAACAATTTGAACAGTGTTGCGACCAACGATGTGCTGTATGCAACTGCAAGACAACATCGTTTGGCTACTGCAGTTGCTGCGGTGCGCGAACGCAGCAGTTTGGACGATGTGGATGCAACGCTGCCGCCGGCTGCAACGGCGTATGTGCGCAGTGGTGTCGAACAACATCGTCGTTTTGCGCGTTACCCGGGTGTGGTGCAATGTGCAGCCGAGATCGGCAAAGACGCAGCATTCGATTTACGACTTGTTGCTCCACGACTGCCACCATTTCCATGTCCAAGCGGATTGGATGAGATGTCATATTTGCGACAACTCGTGCAGGTTGGGGCTACACGCAGATATGGCATACGCCCAAGCGATATGCGCGAAGATTTATCGTTGCGGGCTCGTGCGTGGCGAGTGATTGATCACGAACTAGAAGTCATTTCAACTCTTGGTTTTGCCGGATATTTCTTGGTGGTGTGGGACATCGTGCAATTTTGCGAGCGTTCCAATATTTTTTGCCAAGGCCGCGGTAGTGCAGCCAACTCTGCTGTGTGTTATTCGCTCGATATCACCAAGGCCGATGCGGTGTCGCTGGGTTTGTTGTTTGAGCGGTTTTTGTCGCCAGAACGAGATGGCCCACCCGACATTGACATCGATATTGAAAGTGGTCGACGTGAAGAAGTCATTCAGTACGTGTATCAACGCCATGGACGACACCATGCGGCACAGGTGGCCAACGTGATTACCTATCGTGCGCGTTCTGCTGTGCGCGATATGTCGCGCGCGCTTGGGTTTGCGCCAGGCCAACAAGATGCGTGGAGTAAACAAGTAGACGCGTGGGGTTCACTTGGCATCACAGTCAAGAGTGATGACCACAACATTCCAGCCGCCGTGCTTGATCTTGCTCAACAAGTGCAAGATGCACCCCGACATTTGGGGATTCACTCTGGCGGAATGGTGATGTGTGACCGCCCCGTGACCGAAGTGTGCCCAGTGGAGTGGGGGCGCATGGAAGGACGCAGTGTGTTGCAGTGGGACAAAGATGATTGTGCTGCAGCAGGACTAGTGAAGTTTGATTTGTTGGGGCTTGGCATGCTGTCGGCGCTGCACAACGCAGTCGACTTGATTGAAGAGTTTCGTGGAGTTCGGGTTGACTTGGCATTGATTCCACAAGAAGACGATGTGTATGCAATGTTGTGTCGAGCCGACACGGTTGGTGTATTTCAGATTGAGTCGCGTGCGCAGATGGCCACGTTGCCCAGGCTCAAGCCGCGACGTTTTTATGATCTCGTGGTTGAGGTTGCGCTCATTCGGCCAGGACCAATTCAGGGTGGGTCGGTGCATCCATATATTCGTCGGCGCAATGGCCAAGAACCTGTTACTTATCTGCATCCACTACTTGAGAACAGTCTTGGCAAAACACTGGGTGTTCCGTTGTTTCAAGAACAACTGATGCAGATGGCTATTGATGTTGCCGGCTTCACACCAGCGCAAGCCGACGAGTTGCGCCAAGCAATGGGCTCAAAAAGATCGCAGTCAAGGATGTTGCGGTTGAGCGAGCGACTGTATGCGGGCATGGCAGAGCGGGGCATCGTTGGCGATGTTGCCGATCTGATCTTTATGAAGATGTCGGCATTTGCAAGTTACGGATTTCCCGAAAGTCACTCGGTAAGTTTTGCGTATCTCGTGTATTCATCGGCCTGGATCAAATTGCATGAACCAGCGGTGTTTTGTGCGGCATTGCTCAACGCACAACCGATGGGTTTTTGGGCGCCACATTCGTTGGTACAAGACGCAAAACGTCATGGTGTTGTGGTGCGCAGTGTAGATATCAATGCGTCGCGCGCAGATGCGACGCTTGAAATGTGCACCGAATCGACAGGTGGGTTAGCGGTGCGACTTGGTGTTGGGTCGGTGCGCGGTCTGAGCAGTGTGGTTGCGCGCGAGATTGAAATAAACAGGCCATTTGTGAACATGGAAGACCTCGTGCGCAAAGTGCCGCAACTACACATTGCTCAACTTGAGGCGCTTGCAACTGCTGGAGCATTTAACGAATCGTTTGGGCAACAGCGTCGAGATGCGTTGTGGAGCGCTGGCGCAGTGATTCAGTCTCGACCCGATCGGCTGCAGGGCGTAACAACGGGCGCGGCTTCACCGCAGTTGCCAGGCATGCAACCGATTGATGAAATGATTGCCGATCTGTGGGCTACAGGTGTTGCATCGAGTGGTCATCCCACCGAATTTTTACGAGTTGAACTTGCGCGCATGGGTGTAGCAACTGCAACAGAGTTGCCAGCGTGCGGCGCACGAGGCGATGAAAAAGTATTGGTTGCTGGCACGGTCACGCACAGACAGCGACCAGCAACTGCCCAGGGCGTGACGTTTATCAATCTGGAAGACGAGACAGGATTGATCAACGTGGTGTGTTCGCCAGGATGTTGGATTCGGTATCGCAAAGCTGCACGGGGTGCAGGAGCATTGTTGGTGCGCGGTCGACTCGAAGTAGGGGACGGAGGAGTGATCAACGTGGTTGCCGAACACATCGCACCACTTTCGGTTGGTGCCAAAGTTATGGCGCGCAATTTTCGTTAAGCCAAAATTTTATTCAGTAGGTTTTTCGTTTAGCCCATCGTTAAACATGCGGTACGTCTCATAAATATCTTTGCATTTGTCGCACAGTGGCAATTGTTTTGGATCGCGAGATGGAATCCACACATGGCCGCAGAGTGCTTCAAGTGGAGTGCCATAGATGCGAGCCTCAAGCACCATCGATGCGGCGTCTTGACCAGGCTCGGTTTTGACAATGTGAGCCATGGCTGGCTCGCCTGTACGAACCTCTTGGTCGGTAATTGGCTCGGTGATTGTGGGGCGGGATTTGAGTGGTGTTGGCGTACTCACACTTCCTACACTAGAGCCATGCCTACATACGAGTTTCGATGCAAGACATGTGACGCAGTTTTTGAAGAGCGTCGCGCGATGTCAGAAGCCAATGATCCTGCGCAGTGTCCGCAAGGTCATGACAACTCAGTTCGTTTGCTCAGTGTGTTTGCATCAGTTGGCGCATCTGCACCACAGCAAGCGCCTGCACCGCGAAGCGGTGGTGGTTGTGGCGGTGGCTGCGCCTGTCACTAACTGACGTCACGCACATTGATCACTGCACCACGCGTGACAATGAGCCAGTCATTGAGCGTAAGACCAGCATGTTGACAGAGGTGCTCGGCCATTTCTAAGGAGTGTGAGTCGTTGCTGCGACTCAGCAGATTGGGCTCCACAGTGCAGATGCTGAGGCCAGATGCATCGAGCACAGAGGAGCAAAGACCAATGGCATGGTTGACATTGTTTGCAAATGATGCGACTGCATCAAATGACATCAGACCAACGCCGCGAAGTTGATTGTCGAGCATTAAGACCAAGACCTCTTCACATAGTGGGCGGCGAAGTGCGAGTGAAAAAACTGCAAGAGCAGCATGTGGGCTTGACACTGGGTCGGTGTTGGCGCGAGGTAGGTGGATGGGGGCACGGAGGGTTTGCAGCACAAGAGTCCTTTTAGAGAGCGAGTAAGAGCGAGTAGTTACGAATAACGGGGAGGTTGTGCGAGACCGTAGGGCGTGGGTGTTGCAACTAGGCGAGCGAAATATAAATCGCCGCAGCACCAACGAGAATTGGAGTTGCATACTGAACAAATTCAGGGATTTTGATTCGCTGTGGAGCAAGAATCACGAAGCCGCAGATTGCTCCTGCCAGGGCACCACCGAAGTGTCCACCAACAGAGATGCCAGGTATTGCGAGCGTCAGAACAATGTTGATCGCAAATGTCATGCCGAGGCCAGACCTGAATGGGTTGGTGCCCTGCTGACGCATACCGACAACACCTGCGGCCATGACTCCAAACACTGCGCCCGATGCGCCACCAGTAAATGCGGTTGGGCTGAGCAGCAGTGCGCCAGCCGATCCACCGAGCAGTGATGCAACATAGATGAGCGCAAACTTGGTCGAGCCAAGAGTCGGTTCAAGCATCCGACCAAGTTGAAAAAGCAAAAACATATTCATTGCCACGTGAAGCAATCCAAAGTGTACAAAGCCGGCAGAGACCAAGCGATACCACTCACCGTTGTCGAGAAACACTCGCGATAAAAACATGTTGTACTCAAAGCGATTGACACCCGAGATTTGGCTCCACACAAATAATCCAAGATTGATAGCAATGATCGCGTTGCTGACGATGAACGGGTTGTTGTTTGGCTTATAACTATTGCGCTGTATTGGCTTTCGTGTAAGCGGCTTTCGTGTAATTGCTCGTGGTGGCGTCGCATCGTGCGACGGCATTTGTGGTGGGGGGA
>CAZHIN010000005.1:8517-34572 GCA_964532575.1 uncultured Acidimicrobium sp. | reverse complement strand
CGTGTAATTGCTCGTGGTGGCGTCGCATCGTGCGACGGCATTTGTGGTGGGGGGAAATTCACGGAATTAGTGCGGTGCTTTTTCGGCATCGGCTCGATTGGCTCGGTACCACTCAACTGTTTGGCGCAAGCCATCTTCGAAGTTGGTGTTGCTGTGCCATCCAAGTTCGCGTTCTGCACGACTGGCATCCACTCGTCGGCGAGGTTGACCATCTGGGCGCGATGGATCCCACACAAGTGAGCCAGTGAAACCAACAATGCGTGCAATCGTTTCGGCGGTTTCGCGGATAGTGACTTCGCGGTTGTTGCCAAGGTTAAGAGGTTCGGCGGTAGTGCGCAATTGTGCTGCGAGCAAAATCGCGTCGGCTGCGTCGTCGGCAAATAAATAATCGCGGCTTGCAGAGCCAGTGCCCCACACCGAGATCTTGTCGTCGCCTCGCTCGGTGGCTTCGACACATTTTTTGATCAAAGCAGGGATGACATGTGAAACAGATTCGTGAAACTTGTCGCCAGGGCCATACAAGTTGGTAGGAATCACAAAAGCAAACTGCTGACCATATTGTTGCTCGTTGACTTGCGCGTGAATGAGCATTGCTTTTTTTGCAATGCCGTACGGAGCGTTGGTTTCTTCTGGATAGCCATCCCAAATCGATTCTTCGCGAAACGGAACAGGAGTGAACTTTGGATAGGAACAGACGGTGCCGAGGAGAACGGTTTTCTCGACACCAATTTTGCGCGCTGCTTCAATAACGAGAGTTCCCATCATCAGGTTGTCGAGATACAGCTGCGCAGGAGCCACCTGGTTGTAGCCAATGCCACCGACCCGCGCTGCTAGGTGGATGACGTGGCTCGGTTTGTGTTGTGAAAACAATTGTTCGGCAACGCCAACTTGCGTGAGGTCGGCTTCTTTTTGGCGAGGAGCAACAACGGTTGCTCCTGCTCGACGCAACTTGATAACGACTTTTGTACCAAGAAATCCGTTTCCGCCCGTGACTACAACGGTGCGATTAGCCCAATAACTAGACGATGTTGGCTGCGGGGCAGAACGAGTCATGGGTATGACGATACTTACTTGGCACAATGGAAGGCGTGCGGGTCGCTTACACCCTTGAGCAGTGCTGGCACCGAGTGCCTGGAGGCACGGCTGTTTCGGCTCTTGAGGTGGCACGGGCGATGACCGAGGTGCGTCGAGACGTTGAACTTGTGGGCGTATCGGGCAAACATTTGGATGATCCGGCACTGAACTTTGATCTGTCAATTGACGTGGTTGGATTGCGAGTGTCGGGAGCAATGTTGTATGAAATGTCTTTACGACTCAACCAACCAAAAGTCGAGCGATCAATGACCGATATTGATTTGGTGCACTGCACAACAATCATTCCATTCGCGACGCGAAAAAAAATGGTTGCAACTGTGCATGACCTTGCGTTTTTGCATCACCCAGAATTTTTTACGCGCCGTGGCAATGATGTCTTTCGTCGCAGTTTGAAGGTGTTAAAAAACCGTGCCGACGTGATTTTGTGTTCGTCGCAAGCCACGGTGAACGATTGTCTGAGCCAAGGTTTTGCACCCGACCGTGTGCGTCACGTAACGCTGGGGGTGCGCAACGTGCAAGCATCACAGAACGAGATTGACCAAGCACGCAAGAAATATTCGTTGCCTAGTGAATATTTGTTGTTTGTGGGCACACTCGAGCCACGCAAAAATCTGGCACGACTTGTTGGCGCATTGCGTGGACGCACCGATTTGCCACCTCTTGTCATTGCTGGTGCCGATGGTTGGGGAGACATTGAAGTGCCTCACGCTGCAAATGTGCAATGGATTGGATTCGTTGACGACCAAGATTTGGGCGCTGTGTATGGCGGAGCAAGCGTGATGTGTTATCCATCGTTGTGGGAAGGGTTTGGTCTGCCAATACTTGAGGCAATGGCACAGGGAACGCCCGTGGTCACGAGCCTTGGTACGTCGACGCAAGAAGTTGCCGGAGGTGCTGCGGTGTTGGTGGATCCGCTTTCTGAAGAGAGCATTGGATTTGGTATCGACGAAGCATTGCGTGATGCCGTTGTGTTGCGGCAACGCGGTCGCGAGCGTGCGGCGCAAGCAACATGGCAAAAAACTGCCGCTGCTACTGCGCGCATATATGACGAAGTGACAAGCTCATGAAAGTCGTGTCATGAAAATAGCGGTCAACATGCTGTGGTGCGTGCCGGGCCGAGTGGGCGGCAGCGAAGAATATTTTGTGCGCCAGTTGTTAGGACTGAAAGAAATTGCAGCACCCTTTGACATCACGGTGTTTGCCCCGCTTGGGTTTGGAGATGCGCATCCGCAAATTGCTCAAGCATTTCAAGTTGTCGAGTCGAATCATGGTTGTGAGCGCAGAGAAGCGCGAGTCTTCACTGAAAACACTTGGCTAGCAAGGCACACCAGCAACTTTGACTTGGTGCATCACGGTGGCGGCACAATTCCTTCCCGCGGCAACACCAAAACGCTGTTGACGATGCATGACGCCCAATACCTCACCTACCCCGAGTATTTTGGTGCGATCAAACTTGCCTATTTACGCAACCGCGTGCCGTCTGCTTTGCGTCGAGCAACTGCTGTGGCCACACCAAGCGAGTACGTGCGTAAAACTCTCGTCGATTACTTTGCTGTGCCCGCAGAAAAAATATCGGTTGTTCGACATGGCCTCGAGCCAGGTATTGGACACGGTGCCACAAGTGAGGCTGAATTGCGCAACAAATTTGGGCTCGGTGTTTCTCAAATTTTGTTTTTACCCGCAATTACACATCCGCACAAGAACCACGAGTTTGTCTTGCGGATGCTCGCCTCGGCGTGGAAAGACACGCCGATCAAGTTGGTGATGGCTGGTGGAAGCGGACTTGGAGAAGCGCGCGTAAACGAACTGATTGCCGAATTGCAATTGGAAGATCGTGCTTTGCGAATTGGTCGAGTGGGCGCAGCCGATAGAGATGGCCTGATCAAGATGTCTGTCGCCCTCGTGTTTCCAAGTTTGTATGAAGGATTTGGGGCACCAGCACTTGAGGCGATGGCGTTAGGTACTCCGGTGATAGCAAGCAATTGTGCTTCGCTGCCAGAAATCATCGGCGATGGGGGACTTGTTTTGCCTCTTGAAGAAGCGGCATGGGCGAATGCGCTAGTTGAAGTGCATGCACGACGTGATGAGTTGATACGCCGCGGTTATGCGCGAGCATTGCAATTCACTGCTGCTCAGTCGGCACACGACTTGTGTCGAGCCTATGAATATGCGCTTGGTGCAGTCTCGTGAGCACTAAAAAATTGCGGCTAGTTATTTTGTGTCCGCACTTTGCACCTGACATGGCGCCAACGGGTGCGGTAATGACACGCATTGTGTACGAACTGGCTGCACTCGGTCACGAGTTGCACGTCGTAACGTCGCTGCCCTGGTATCGCGAACACGCGATTGAGGATGGTTGGGGTGGTCGGTTGTGGCGAGTTGAAAAAACAGCGTGGGGCTCAATCTCGCGGGTACATCCATTTCCGGGCAAGACAAAACGCAACCTGTTGCGAAGAGCCTTGGGTTTTGTGTTGTTTAGTGCAGTGGTTGGATTGCGCAGTGTTGTTGCTGGCGGATTGCCTCGCCGTATTGATGGAGTATTGGCCATGTCGCCACCGCTCACACTTGGTTTAACGGGTTGGTTGACCAAACTTTTCCGTGGGGGAATGCTGGTGTTCAACATTCAAGACATATTTCCTGATGCAGCAGCGCAAACCGGCGCCATTACAAACAAACAAATATTGGCTGCAGCGCGTTGGCTTGAGCGAGTGAGTTATGAGCGATCGGACGCAGTCGTTTTATTGTCGGAAGACTTGAAGCAAAACGTTGCTGCAAAACTCTCGACCAAATTTCACGATCGATTACATGTCATTCCAAATTTTGTTGACACAGATGCGATTGTTCCAAGCGACCGCATGACGAAGTATCGTCGCGAACTGGGTATCGACGATCGGGTAATCGTGATGTATGCAGGAAATGTGGGTTTTTCGCAATCGCTCGGGCTGATGATCGCTGCAGCACGAGCGATGCCACACATTGCTTTTGTAATTAATGGTGATGGTGCTGCACGAAAATCGTTGCAAGACGAGGCTAAAAATAAAAACATGAACAATGTGTACTTCGCCGATTATCAACCAATTGAAAGGTTGTCTGAGGTGCTTGCATCTGGCGATATTCATGTCGTGCCGCTCAAGACCGGTCTTGCATCGGTCAGTGTGCCATCCAAGATGTATTCGATTCTCAGCGCGGGACGACCAGTAGTTGCGGCAATCGACTCTGGTACCGAGATACCGCGCACATTGGCCACGAGCGGGGCGGGTATTGCGGTGGCGCCCGACAACGAAAGTGAGTTTATTTCGGCGCTGCAAATATTGATTTCGGACGGGCCAAAGCGAGTCGCAATGGGCGAGCTCGGTCGCACATGGGTAGAACACCACGCCTCTAGCGGAGCAGTTGCAAAAAGGTATGAGGCGATTTACCTCAATAACCGATAACCTTTGGTCTTCGTGGCCCGATCATCATCAGCGAAAAAAATCGCCAGACTTGCCGAAAAAGGCAAAGGGAAGAAAATCCGCTTTCAGGGCGGCTCATTGTTTCCCACCGTCATTTTGGTCGTCTGCGTGCTTGGAATTGCGCTGATCACCTATGCCCGTCAAAGTCAACCGACGGTGAACGCAACTACCACAGCCAACCAGGAGTACTTCTCAAGCTTTGGCGTCTACAAGTGTGATGCCTACCTGACCGGTTTTCCTTCGGCTGCCACCGATCCTGCAGCGGTTTTGCCAGACGCATATATCAAGGCTGACGGCGTGTTTGCTTGGAAGCCTCAGGTGCTTGCAGGATTGCGCACCGCCAAGCTCAAGACATTTTTTGATCTGTACGGCATCACGGTTGACGACAAATCAATTACGTTCCCTTCAACAGTCAACGGCGGCGAGACTATTACCGAAGCCGACACAAAGTGCAAAGATGCAAACGGCGTTGAAAAAGATGCAACCTTGCGAGTGTTGGTATGGAACGATTACCGCAACACAGCCGACAGCAAAGTTTCAATTGCGAGTTTTGACGGAGTTCGACTTACGGGTGATGGAATGGCCATTGCACTTGCGTTTACTGCCGACGGTGTAGAAGTTCCGCAACCTGACTCGTCTGCGCTTGCAACTCTTGCCTTCCAAACCCAAAAGTAGGTAGTCGCGATGCACGCAGTCGTGCTTGTCGGAGGGTTTGGAACAAGACTTCGACCACTGACCTACAGCATTCCAAAACCGCTTTTGCCAGTGGCGCACACTTCAATGCTCGAGCGATTGATGAATTCTCTCGCACGTGGTGGTGTGACCCACGCAGTGCTCGCACTTGGTTTCAAACCAGAGCCGTTCATGGCGGCGTTTCCCAATGACATGTGTGGATCGGTGCAACTTTCGTATGCAGTGGAGGACACACCACTCGATACTGCTGGCGCAATTGGTTTTGCCGCACGTGCCGCTGGCATCTCTGACACATTTGTTGTCGCCAACGGTGACGTATTGACAGATTTGGATATTGCATCATTGATCGCGTTTCACCGACAACATGGCGCACAGGGCACGATTTCGCTCACACCAGTGAGTGACCCATCGCAATATGGAATTGTTGAAATTGATGCAGACGGGCGGGTAGAGCGTTTTGTCGAAAAGCCACAACCTGGAATTACGACAAGCAATTTTGCGAGTGCAGGAACGTATGTACTTGAGGCTTCTGCATTGACGAGAATGCCAGGAGATAAAAAACTCTCAATTGAGCGAGTGGTGTTTCCGCAAATGGTGGCCGATAAGTCGTTGTTCGCAATGTCGTCCAATGATTATTGGATCGACGCGGGACGACCTGACACATTTATTGAGGCGAATGCATATGTGTCGAAGCGGGCAGTCAAACCGACTGATCGCCCGATCCATCCAACGGCCATCGTGGCGATGTCGGCAGTAGTTGTTGACAGTGTGATCGGAGAGAACGCAACCGTGTTAGATGGAGCTCGCATTCAACACTCGGTGTTGTTGCCTGGAGCCCAAATCGGTGCTGGTGCAGTTGTGATTGATTCGCTGGTGATGGGAAAAGTTGGCAATAATTCGCAGGTAAGCAACTCGATAATCGGGTCTACTGGTGTTGTGAGCGATAACGAGGTCTGCAATAACGCTGCTGTGCCAGCACACGATCCTGCACAGGTTCCAGAAAAATCTCCGGAGTAACGAGCAAAATGGCTGTCACCCGAAAGTCGAAAGTATTCGTCTGCGGTGGGGCTGGTTTTATTGGTTCACATCTAGTAGAGCGATTGCTTGCAGATGGGCATACCGTCGACGTTGTTGACGATCTGTCGACGGGCTCGCTCGCCAATTTGTCTGTGGCGCGCACACTTGGCGGTGCACTCAAATTTCATCATCTCGACATTTCGACAGTTGAATTTGCCGAACTCGTAGGATTGCGTCAGCCAGACGTGATTTATCACATGGCCTTGTTGCCTCCGAGTGCGACCGAGTCGGCTTCGGTGTTGCGAGCAGCGCCGATGCTGTTGTCGGTGTTGGAAGCAGCGCGACGACACCGCGTGACAAAAGTGGTTGCTTGTTTGCCGGCGGTGTTGGTGTACGGCGAGGTTCCTGCAAAGTATCTGCCAGTTAAAGAAGGACGTAAAGCGGACGCGATTGGAGTACCGCACGTGATGGCGCAGACAATTGTCGACCTGTTGGGCGTGTACAGAGAAATGCACGACATTGAATTCACCGTATTGGCGATGACCAATGTGTATGGTCTGCGTCAACGACCTGAAGATGGTGTTGTGGCTGCATTTGCATCGGGAGTGATTCGCAAACAAGACCCAGATATTTATGGCAACGGTAAACAGACGCGAGATTTTTTGTATATCGATGATGCCGTTGACGTACTCGTGCGCACGATTTCAAAAGGTGGAGGTCTCGTGCTCAATGCGGGAACTGGAGTGCAGACGACAATCGAGGAATTATGGAAGAAGATTGGTGCTGGAAGCGCGTTGCGAGCAAAAAAACTGCCTACACGACCAGGTGATGTGCAACGGTTGGCTGTATCGACAGTGCGGACAAGAATTCAATTGGGTTGGTCGTCGTGGACGAGCCTTGACGAAGGTTTGGAAATAATTCGCGAAAGTTTTACACGCTAGTTATCTAAACAAGTCTTCCTGGGCAGGGCGAACGATCTCGCTCATTGCTGATTCTCGCAACCACATTGGGTCGACGCCACGAATGATCGCAACTGGAATGCCCGATGATTTGCCCATCACGAGTTCGCCTGTGCTTGCAAGTTCGTCAGCCACACAAACCTCGGTGACGTGCATCATGCGACCAAGTGCATCTGGAGTGCCGCGTAAGTCGACTACGCCCGCAATGCCCGCAACACCGATTGCTACGTCGGTGAGACCATTGCGCCATGGTCGACCAAAAGTGTCGCTGACAATGATGCCAACTGTGACACCCAACTTGGCTTTGATGATGTCGCGGATGCGCCGAGCGGAGCGGTCGCTGTCGAGCGGCAAGAGTGCGGCAAAACCGCGCTCGACATTTGATAAATCGATGCCGCTATTGGCGCAAATAAAACCATGTTTGGTTTCGGTGATAATTAAATCGCCCCGGCGCCGCACGATGCGGACTGCTTCGTCTTCGACGAGTTGTTTGTGACTCAGGGGGTCATCGGGATCAATTGCGACGAGACGACCCTCGGCTTTTGAGACAACTTTTTGCGTCACAACCAGCACATCTCCGTCGAGCAGTGGGCCGTTTGGCTCTGCACGACAGGCGTCCACAATGATCTCGCCCAGTTGATCTCCCGGAACGATTTCGCCGATTCCAGTGACGCTCCATGCAGTCATTTTCATCGTGCGCTCTCCAGTGTGGTGCGTGCTAATTGTTGGGATTTTGCTGGTGTGCTCATGACGGTATCAACAACTAAGCAGCGCATACCTTCTGCTTCAACGTTGGGTGCAAGGTGTGCGTCTGCAGTATCGATGACGAGTGTGCCGCAAATAGGTGCGTACAGTTTTGCGATACCAACAACAGACGACTCGTGACCAAGCTCGGTCATCAGTCGGTCGGCAGGGCCCTTGAGCGCAGCACCCGCGATGATTGGAGAGATTGCAACTACTGATTCACGGCGTTGTGTGAGTGCGGCGTCAACCCCATGCAATGCGCGCAACGGCGCAATTGAAACGAGCGGATTGGACGGTGCGATGATCACGGTTTGCGCCGACTTGAGTGCGTCGAGACCAAGTGCCGATGCTTGTGAAGCGCCATCAAATTGCACCTTGCTCACTGCCACCGAGTGCTGGTGTTTGACAAAATATTCCTGAAAAGTTATTTCGGCGCCCTGTTGTCCCGCTGCACAATCTTGGGCAAGAGTGACGATGGTGGAAACCCGGTCGTTGGACATGGGAATAAGTTGCACATCGACTCCAAAACTTTGGCAGATTTCAATCGTCACCTGCGCAAGTGTTGCACCCTCGCGTAGGCGAGCAGTGCGATAAAAATGAGTTGCCAAATCTTTGTCACCCAAATTGAACCACGTCGGTGCCGCGGACGAACCTTGCGGACGAACATCAACAAAACGCGCGAGTGCAGACATTGCAGTCCACGATTCATTTTCGAGTCCCCATCCGCGTACTGGATCGATTGCATTCGCGAGCGTATATGTGACGGTGTCGAGATCTGGCGAAATAGAGAGGCCGTGCAAAATTGTGTCATCACCCGTATTGACAATGGCGGTGATGTCGCGAGCAGGCACGACTTGGATGAGGCCCCGAAGAAAACGAGCAGCACCAACGCCGCCTGCAAGTACACAGATCACGCCGTTGAGCGTAACTATGTGATGCAGACTATTTATGGTCAATGTGAACTGCTAGATTTGAACCCGTTATGCGCAAAGCCTTTATCACCGGCATCACCGGCCAAGACGGACGTCACCTGGCAGAGTTTTTGCAGACCAAGGGGTACAAGGTCTACGGAATGATGAAGGGTCAACACAACCCACGTGCAGAACTGTTGCGCGACGAGTTTCCAGAAGTTGAAGTAGTACCAGGAGACTTAACCGACCTGACGAGCCTTGTGACCGCGCTCGAATATGTGCAGCCTGATGAGTTTTACAATCTCGGAGCAATTTCATTTGTTGCAATGTCGTTTAACCAGGCCGAATTGACCGCCAATGTGACAGGTCTTGGTGTCTTGCGCGCTCTTGAAGCAGTGCGCATGGTTGGTGGCGCACAAAATAATCCAATTCGTTTTTATCAGGCGTCGTCGTCAGAGATGTTTGGCAAGGTGCGCCAAACCCCACAAACCGAAATGACACCGTTTCATCCTCGTTCGCCATATGGCGTTGCCAAGGTGTTTGGTCATGACATCACGGTCAACTATCGCGAGAGTTACGGCATGTTTGCGTGCTCGGGAATCTTGTTTAATCACGAAGGCCCACGCCGCGGTCTCGAGTTTGTGACTCGCAAGATCACCAATACTGCGGCGCGCATCAAACTGGGTATTGATAAAGAACTCGTGCTCGGCAATACCGACGCAAAGCGCGACTGGGGTTATGCCGGCGACTATGTGAAGGCCATGTGGATGATGCTGCAGCAAGACGCACCAGATGATTATGTGATTGCAACCGGTGAGACGCATAGCGTTGACGAATTTTTGACGCTTGCATTTGAAAAGGCTGGTCTCGGTGACTTCCATCAGTATGTGAAGCATGACCCAAAATATTTCCGGCCTGCCGAAGTTGATCTATTGATCGGCGATCCTTCAAAGGCCGAAAAGAAACTGGGATGGAAACGCGAAGTTGGATTTGATCAGTTGGTTGACATGATGGTGCAACACGACATTGCCTACGAAACAAACCGTCTCAAGAAAATTTGAGCATCCGGCTGCGTAACGCAAGCACAAAACTGATCAACGCAACAGCCGAACTGCCAACGAGTGCAATCTCAACTCGCAGATAGAGATCATTGCTCGACCATGCTGCCAGCGCAACAAAGCTTGCGAACCCAAGAGCCCAGCCAATGCCGGCAAGCGCGTGACCGCGAAGAGCGATTGTTGCCTGAGCAAATGCGACAGCCACCATATAGAGCGCGCTTGAGAGTGCAAGCAACGTGAGCGTGCGGCGGTCTATGCCGCCTTCATAGACGAGATTGAGAACGGCTGGACCAACTGCGAAGGCGCCGATTGTGCCAACGACGCCGACGCCAACAACAAGTATGAGAAGTTTGCGCAATGCACTACGAAATTCGTCGAGCTGACCTTGTGCTGCCAAGCGCGCCAGTCGCGGCAACAGAGCAGCCTGCACAGCTTGAAACAAAAAGAGTGGAATGCGCGCAAAAATAACTGCATTGCCAAACTGGGTGATGAGCTCGGGTTTGGCGTTGGTGCCCAAGATGTCGACGGTAATTGGGCCCGCGTTGACGAGCGCGGCTGCAAACAATGAGCCAAGTAGTAACCAGCCAAGATTTGGAGTTACTTCCGACCACGGCGCAGGCGGACCGACATCGGTGTGCAGTTTGCCAACGAGACCCACGCCAATTACGCCAACAAGGGGTGAAAGAGCAATCATTAATGCAAACGCTCCAACGCTGTGCACTCCAAGCGCCCACAGAACACCAACAGCAATGACACGGGCGGCACCGTCTGCACCGATGATGATGCCATAGGAACCAAAGCGTTGCGATCCTGAACAGATGCCGCGCGCAAGATGCATCGGCGCATACGACACGAGTGTGAGCACAAGGCACACCACGACCACGCCATACCCATCAAACAAATGCTTGGTGAGATACGGAGAAGCGATGGCGATGATTACGGCGAGAGCCACGAGCATGGCTGTCGCGAGCGGAATCATTCGGCGAATGATTGGTCGGCCACCTTGATTGAGCGCCCGTCGATGGGAAAGCGCTCGGCCTACCTCTTGCTCGATTGGTAAGAAAAACCCTGGAGCAAGAGAAAAGGCAATGAACCACATTGCGACAATTGGTTTGAAGCCATCTTGTCCCAGTGCTTGTTGGCCAATTTTAAAGAAAACAAATGCTGAGATGCCGGCGATAAACAGGCCAACGCCAACAGTGAGCGTGCCTTCGGGCAGGGGAATGCGGCTGGATGTAGTTGGCTGTGATGCCAACGGTGTTAACGGCTGTGATGCCGACATTGATGATGTTGGTTCAGTGAATGACAAGCAAGCCGATGTTACTTGCTGGCTTGGGTGTCGCTGCGCGAGTTGATGAGCGAAGTCATCACCATGGCGATGTTGCTGACGGTCGTTTGTACTTGTTTTTCAACAAACGCTTTGGCGTGAGGAAATTCTTTTTCAATCTCTTCAGCCAGTTCGCGCCTTCGAACCTGAGCTTTTTGGAACGCAAGAATACCGATGCCAACAGAGGTGTAGGCCAAATCTTTGGCTTTCATTTTTACACAATCAAGGTCGATATTTTTGTCTGTCACAAAGATCCTTTGGAGTACGCAACCTGAATCCGAGGGTATCTAGGGGTTCTCACAAAAGCAAGTATTAGTAGTGCTTTGCACGCACTCGTTTTGGGCCACGGGGGAGCAAGGATGGGCGCAACTAAACTCTGTACATCGTGACGAATTCAGCCGAATTAAAAAACTTGGGCGATCGCGTCTCTCAGGTGCAGGCCCCGCCAGTGGTCGTAGCGGTGGTGGTGCATCAGCCGTGTCCTTGGCTCGATGAAGTAGTGACTTCGCTTGCGGCGCAGGATTACCCAAACATGCAAACCCTGTTTTTTGTAACGGCATACAACCCACAGGACGTCAATGCCACGGCCGAAGTCAAGATCAGTGACCGCATTCTCAACTTTTTGCCAGCAGCAGTCATCCGTCAGGTCGAGGGCAACCCCGGATACGGACCACTGATGAACGAAGTGAGTCGCTTGGTTGAGGGCGAGAGCGGGTTTTTCTGCTGCATGCATGATGACGTTGCGCTAGAGAGCACTGCAATCTCGAGCATGATCGAAGAAATGTTTAGGTCAAACGCTGGAGTCGTTGGACCAAAGCTTGTGATGTGGGATGACATCTCGGTGTTGCAAAGCGTGGGGTTTGGAGCCGATCGAATTGGCGATCTTGATTCAGTTGTTGCACAGGGCGAGAAAGACCAAGAACAACACGATGCCGTGCGCGATGTGTTTGTGCTTCCGTCTGCATGCATGTTGGTGCGCGCCGACTTGTTTCGAGAGATCGGCGGCTTTTCTCCCGATATTCCGCTGTTTGGTGAAGATCTAGATTTTTGCTGGCGCGCTCATTTGAGCGGTGCGCGCGTACTGGTGGTGCCGAGTGCGCGAGCCAGACATCGCAAAGAGATGAGTGCCTCACGATCTGTCTCGACGATGAGTGCGCTCGAGGCACGTCATCGAGTGCGCACGGTTGCCACGTTGTCAAGCAGAATTCAGTTGCCAATTGTGTTGGTGCAATTGATGGTGATGGCCGTTGCGCGTGTGGTGATTGGCATTTTCAACGGAACCTTTAGACAAGCACAAGCATCTTTGCGCGCATCAATCGCGGTCATTTTCGACGTTCGGTACATTGTTCGACGACGAGCAGAGGTGCGACCATACAGACGGGTTCCAGCCGCCGAAATACATGATCTACAAAGTCGTGGAAGTGCTCGGCTGCTGGCTTTCATTCGTAAACGACAAACCAGAGTGCAAGAGATCTCTGGCTTAAGTACCCAGAGTTTGAGTTCACCCAAGTCGAGGCTCGTGGGAGTAACTGCGCTCATTGTGATCGCGCTGATTGTCATTGGCAGTCGGGGGTTGATCGGTGGAGGTGTTGCATCAGTTGGTGATTTTCTGCCACTGCGCAGCGCAACCGAGTCGCCAACAGCGTTACTTTCATCTGCGGTAAGCGGTTGGTGGCAGGCGGGTTTTGGTCAAGCGAGCGCAAACCCGACAGGAATTGTGTTGCTCGCGATCGCCGGTGTTGGAGTGCTGGGCAGGCTTGGGGCATTGCAAATGCTTTCGGTGGTGGGAGCAGTAGTGATTGGCTGCATTGGTATGTGGCAAGTTGCGAGTGGCTTTTTTAGTTCGCGCGCGCGCATTGTTGGATTCTTGGTTTACGCAGCAGTGCCAGTGCCGTACGTAGCAATCGCTCAGGGACGTTTTGGAGTGTTGACTTGTTATGCAGCGTTGCCATGGTTATTGCGATTGTTTGTGCGCGTTGGCCAGCGCCCGGTTGGCTTGCAAAAAACACAAGTGTGGGCACTGGCAGTGTTGTTTGGTGCTGTGGTTGCAGCATTTGCGCCGATTTTTGTGGTTGTAGCGCTTTTTGCGAGCGCTGCGTGGATGACAGCAGATCTTGTATCTCGTGTGCGTTGGCAAGCAATTGTTGCAGTGCTGCAGTTGATGTTGGTGTTTGTTATCGGAATCATTGCTCTTAACTTCCCCTGGTCTAGCGGTTTCATCGCGACAGATTGGTGGCAACAGCTGATTGGCGTGCAGTCAATGCGTGCGGGTCACATTGGACTTGTGACTCTTGCGCGCATGGACAGTGGAGTAGTTGCAATTTCTCTACTCGCGCTTGGGTTATATATTCCTGTTGTCGTGGGATTGTTGATTGTGCGCGGCGACAAATTGGTGTGGGCTGCGCGTTCTGCAACGCTCGTACACTTTTCACTCATCGCTGTGGCATTGTCGGATGCTGGTTATGTGCATGTCGAGATGCCCGAATACGGAATTCTGTTCGTTGCAGCGGCATGTGGCCTGTCGTTGGCGGCAGCCACGATGACAAGTTTTATTTTTGATGATCAAGCCATCAATAGCTACCGATGGTGGAAGCCACTTGCGAGCATTGCACTTGTGTGCGTTGTGGTGGGTGCTCTACCCGCACTCGTGCTTTCTACAAACGGGCGATGGGGTCAGCCAAAAGTTGCACTCGCCCAGTTGGTGGCACAGCTGCCAACCGACCCAGCATCGGGTGATTACAACGTGGTGTACGTAGGACGAAGCGAAGTGTTGCCGTTGCCAGCAATGCGCCTCAATGACCAAACCGCATTTGCTGTTGCCGATGATGGAGAGTTGACATTGCGCGATCATTGGCTGCCCCCAACAAATGCGCTCACCGATTCGGTGGCTCAAGCTTTGAACGCCGCAATTTCTCAGCAGACAGTTCGTTGTGGTCGCTTGCTTTCAAGTCTGGGTGTTCGGTATCTGGTCGTGCCAATTATTGATGGAGCAGCGTCAACTGTTGTTCAGCCGTTGGAAGCGCCGAGAGGGTTGCTTGAAGGATTGTCGCTGCAACTAGATTTTCGGCGCGTGTATACGGCAAACGATTTAGTAATTTTCGAAAATATGGCGTACACGCCTTCGTTCACCAAACTGGATGAGGCATCTGCGGTGTTGAGTCAGCAGGCGGGCACTGATGCTTTGTTGTCATCTCAGTTGCAAGTTGTGCAAGTGCTTTTTCGCATGGGCGACATTGCAAGTCGTCCAACACCAGTAGATGTGGGCACCGTTCATCTCGCTGCTCCTTTTAGCGATCACTTGGTATTGCACGTCGATGGCTCTGATGTGATTCCGCGAGTTGCGTTTGGTGGAACAACGGCGTTTGATTCTCCGGCGGCCGGAACTGCGACTCTTGACTTTAGGACACCATGGAATCATGTTGTGTTGCTCTTCGTACAAATGATTTTGTGGGTATTAGTGATATCGGCAACATTCAATTTGAAACGTTTGAAGGCTCGAATCGGTGTGCGACGTGTGAAGCCAATTGTGCTCGGCGAGTCGAGTGATGTCGTACTTACGTTTAATAAAGACGAAAGTGCTGGCTCGAAATGAAACTTGGCACAGGTTTTTTCAGATCAGAAACACCGTCGCATATGACAGTACGTCAGTTGGCGATGGTCGCCACGGTGGTGGCAGTAGGTGCCGCACTTTGTGTTGTCGATAGCAGCACCAGCACGTCTAGCAACCTGAGCACTGACGGCATGATCAATGTGGCCGAAGTTTCGACACAGTTGGCAATGCCATTTATTTCAACAGACGATTCGATGACGACCAACTGGTTTTGTCCAGGTGTGCCTGCCAATGACGACACCATCTCGAGCAGTTTGGTCATCTCAAACGCTTCAGAAGGGGACATCTCTGCAACGGTGACATTGCTCAGCAGTGGTCAGCCACCAGTTGTCAGTGCGGTTTCTATTCCGGCTCGGTCGCACATCACGCTCGACGCTCGCGGAGGTATGAGTTCATCTTTCGTGAGTGCGGTTGTCGAGATTGTGGGGCCGAACGGATCGGTTGAGCAAATTGTGAGGCACCCTGCCGGTGATGCGGTTGCATTGTGCGCCACCCAACCAGCGACCGATTGGTATTTTGCAGACGGTTTTACCGGAGCCGATTCAATTGAGCAAATAGTGATGACAAATCCTTATGTGGATGCAACCGTTGTTGACATCACTTTTGTTACTGCAGACACAGAACGCAGTCCGGAGAGTTTGCAAGGCTTTGTGTTGCCTGCCAACTCTGTTGTTGCGTTGTCAATGGACCAAGAGGGTGCGCGCAATGAGCCGATTTTGGCGGTGTCAATTCATGCATCGTCTGGACGCTTGGTGGCTGGTCGGGTGCAACATTATTTAGGACAGGGTCGTCTTGGTTATTCAATGAGTCTTGGCGCTTCGGCAATGAGCACTCAATGGTGGTTTAGCAACGGTGAAAAAATTGGTGGCAACACAGAAAACCTTGTGATCTACAACCCGAGCAGTCGTGATCGTTCGCTCAGCGTGGTCTTTGTGAACGGAAGTGATTCGGCGAACAGCATTGAACCGCTGCTCATCACGGCGCCCGCACATCGAGTCGTCACTATTGATACAGGCACCATTCCAAATCTTCCTGTTGGCCGGTATGGAATTATCGTGTCGACCAACGATCAAGATAAAGGCGATTCGCTTGGCATCGTTGTTGAGCAAGTAATCAATCGTCGTGATGGCAACACGGTAGGAACGTCCATCGTTTTAGGTGCACCACGCGACTCCGGGTCGACAACATGGAGTGCTCCAAGTGGTGTCACGGCAAGCGACGACGCGTTACAAGTCATGAATACGACATCGCAAGAGGCGACGGTGAGTGTGTTGCAAGTAGGGCCTGCTGGCGCAGTGGTGCTGGGTGGACTCGAGTCGCTTGTATTGCCAGCGGGCGGTGTGTTGTCGATTGGTGTTCCACCAGGGCTTCCCGATGCACAAATCATTGTGCAAGCAACTGTGGCAGTAGTAGTGCAGCGGTTGCTCTTGCGCGGCCATGATCTCTTCGGTCGCAGCGCAGTGCTCGCGCTACCTCACCTCTCTACGGCAACTAACTTTTTGAGTGAACCTGCATCGTGATTCGGTTCGTAATCGTTGCGGGAGTAGTTGCAGTTGCGTTGTTGGCAAATGTGTTACAGCGCAAACGACAGGTTGATGCACCAACGCAAGGGGCGAGTGAAGTTCCATCCCAGATTGATCGAGCAGACTTTGTACGACCAGAAGCGCCATGGATTGTTCTGGCATTTACTTCTGCAACATGCCAGACGTGCTCTGATATCGAGCGTAAAGTGCGAGTACTCGAAACGAACAGTGTTGCTATACAGATTTTGGAATACACGGCAGAGCGCGAACTGCATGCGCGCTACAAGATCGATGCCGTTCCAGCCGTATTGATGGCAGACGCAAACGGAGTAGTGCACGCAAACTTTTTGGGACCAGTATCGGCTACTGATCTGTGGGCTGCGTTGGCGAGGGCGCGCGACTCAGTCGTGTAGTTGAGTTGGCGAATCCTGCGACGATTCGCTTTCGGTGCGGCGAGTTGGCTGACCGAGACCTTGTTGAACCAATCGTGAAACCATCGCGCCATCAATCGTTTCATTGTCGAGCAGTGACTGTGCAACGAGATCGAGACCCGCACGATGCTTTTCGAGCAGTACGCGTGCGCGCTTTTCTTGCTCGAGCAGAATACGACCGATCTCTTCGTCAATTTTGCGCGCAGTTTCATCGGAATATTCGCGACCGCTTGTCATTAGATCTTCGCCGAGGAAGACTTGTTGTTGACCAGACCATGCCATTGGGCCAACTGCATCGCTCATGCCCCATTCGCGCACCATTCGGCGGGCAATGCCTGTGGCCTGCTCGAGATCATTTGCTGCGCCACTGTTGAGCGAACCAAACACCATCATCTCGGCAACACGACCACCCATTGCTTTGCAGATCACGTCTTCAAAAAACTCACGCGAATAGGTGTGTCGTTCTGCCGGCAGTGTCCAGGTGACGCCGAGCGCCATGCCGCGGGGGAGAATTGTCACTTTGTGGAGCGGGTCGCTGTGCGGCAACACGGTTGCAAGCACTGCGTGTCCACCTTCGTGGTATGCGGTAGCGCGTTTTTCTTCAGCGTTAAGTACAAGACTTTCGCGGCTTGCGCCCAATACCACTCGGTCACGAGCATTTTCGAAGTCGATGCGCTCGATGTGTGTCGAGCCTCGGCGCACAGCAAAAAGCGCAGCCTCGTTGACCAGGTTGGCTAAGTCGGCTCCGCTCATACCAGGAGTTGCTTTGGCCATCGTGTCGAGATCGACATCTTGACCCATGCGCTTGCCGATCGAATGCACTTTGAGAATGGCCAGTCGCTCGTCTGATTCTGGCAACGGCACGATGATTTGGCGATCGAAGCGACCTGGTCGCAACAGTGCAGCGTCCAAGATGTCTGGGCGGTTGGTTGCAGCCAACACAACAATGCCTTCAGTGGCCTCAAAACCGTCCATCTCGGCCAACATTTGATTGAGTGTCTGCTCGCGTTCATCGTGTCCACCGCCAAGACCTGCGCCGCGCTTGCGACCGATCGAGTCGATTTCGTCGACAAAAATAATTGCTCTGCCCATTTTTGCGGCTTGTTGAAAGAGGTCGCGCACGCGGCTTGCACCAACGCCAACAAACATTTCCATGAAGTCAGAACCAGTCACTGACAAGAATCCAACGCCCGCTTCGCCCGCAACCGCGCGAGCAAACAGTGTCTTGCCTGTGCCAGGAGGACCAACGAGCAAGATGCCCTTAGGAACGCGTGCGCCAATTTCTTTAAAGCGCTCGGGTGTGCGCAAGAAATCGACAACTTCTTTGATCTCTTGTTTGACGCCCTCATAACCAGCAACATCGGCAAACGTGGTAACAGGTTTATCGGCATTGAAATTTTTGGCACGGCTGCGACCAATCGACATGATGCTGCCGGCTTGGCCCATGGCGCGTCGCTGCATCCAAATGAAAAAGCCCATGATCAACAAGAAGGGCAGCAAGATTGGAATCAGGCTCGTAAAAAAGTTGCCTTGCGGAGTTGAATAGTCGTAGTCCACATTTTTGGACTTGAGTAATTGCTCGTCGGCGTCCGAGAGTGTGACTGCACCTGTTGTTGTAAACGTGTCGCCACTCGCCAACTTTCCGGTGATGGAGTTGGAGAGGTTGTTGATTTTGACCGATGCGACTCGGCCCTGAGTTACGGCCTCGAGGAATTCGGTGTAGGTGAATTTTGTTGCCGTGGTTGTAGGAATGAAACGCGGACCAATAACAAGGGCTGCTGCAACTGCAATGAGCGCCCACACGGCCCACCTTGGCATTGATGGGCGATCTTTTGCGTTTGGCGACGCAGCATTTTTTTGTGACTTGCCCGGCATGCCTTTGCGCATTTGACGTTGTTGACGTGGCTTTGACGAACCAGGTTGTTTGGATGGCGGAGGAGGGGGTGGCAATTTGCTCATGAGCCAATGATACGGGCACATGTAGCAGTGTTAAACAGTCCACCAAACTGCGCACTTGCACGATTATTGTGGGCACATGGCACGTCACTGTTCTCGCGCTACATGTTCGCAATCGGCAGTAGTAACGCTGACATATCAATACGGACGCGCACTCGTGTGGCTCGATGACCTGGCAACAGATCGAGATCCACATGCCTATGACCTGTGTCTCCGTCACTCGCAACGATTTGTAGTGCCAACTGGTTGGCGTCTCGAAGATCGCCGTGACCGTTTCACGATGGTGATTCCAAATCGTCTAGCAGGATGACTCAGGCACCTTGGCCACCGCCAAGCGTTGAACCCAAACAGAAACGCTCGTCACTTTCAATTTTGTTGTTGTGGGTCGTTTGCTATCTCACTGCCGTAGCGCTCAGCGTTGCAGTGATGTCGTTGAGTGGTACGAGCGGTAACGCCGCAAATGATTCTTCATCCACATGGGTGTTGGCGCTGTCGGCACTTGGGCTATGGCTGCCATTTATGTTCATGTTGCGTTGGGTTGCTCGTCGCGCCGAAACCGATTTTCGCGAATATTTTGGATTGAGATTTGCAACAACTGATTGGTTGGGTGTGCCACTCGGAATTTTTTGTCAAATTGTGTTAATGAATGTCGTCAATTGGCCGCTCAACAAGTGGTGGCCCAACACGTTCAATCCACAGCGCATTGAAACACGGGCACAGGACATGGTCGACGCCGCTCATGGTGCATGGTTCATCGTGTTGTTTGTTGTAGTTGTGGTCGGAGCACCGCTGGTTGAAGAGCTGGTGTATCGCGGATTTATTCAGGGCGGATTGCAGACGCGAATCGGTTCGACATGGGCGCTGATCATTACCGCAGCATGGTTTACCGTTGTGCATCTTGAGCCAATCGAGTTTCCCGGTCTTTTTGCCTTTGCCCTCGTGCTCGGTCTTTGCTATCGACGCACACAGCGTGTAGGTCTTTCAATGGTCACCCACCTGGCGTTTAATGCAACGGGATTGTTGCTCGTAGCGCTCTCCTAAGATGTTGCAAGTATGAACCACGACGACCTCAGTGGACCTACAACCGTGTTGAGCCGCTTTACGACGCACTTTGAATTGAACGCTGATTACTGGAAGCGCCTGTCGGCGATCATCGTTGTGGGTGGAGCCACAATATTTTTGTTGCTCACATTGCATCCCGATTTGATTTTGCGCAACAACACTCCGACGGGTGGTGACATGGGCGCACATGTGTGGGGCCCTGCTTTTTTACGCGATCACTTGCTCAACCACTTTCGCTTAGCGGGGTGGAGCATGGACTGGTATGCGGGGTTGCCCGTGTATCGCTATTACATGGTGGTACCTGCACTATTTATCGTTGCACTCAATCTTGTTTTGCCGTATGGCATCGCTATTAAAATTGCTGCAGTCATCGGCATCTTGACACTGCCGTATTGCTCGTGGCTCTTTGGAAAGTTTGCTCGATTTGCGTACCCAATTCCCGAGATGCTTGCCGTTGCCGCAACGATATTTCTCTATGACGAAAGTTTCACTATCTATGGCGGAAATATTGCGTCAACGATGGCTGGTGAGTTTTCGTTTTCAATTGCATTATCACTGAGCATTCTTGGCTTCGCGTTGGTGGCACGCGGGCTTGAGACTGGCAAGTATCTGGCTGCTGGTGCAATCGTTGTTGCATTGTCAGCACTCAGCCACGGCATTGTGTTGTTGTTTGTGTTTGGTGGCGTGGGGTTGATGTTGCTGTTTTGGGTACAACCAAAAATTGGTGGTCGCAGAGACAACACATCGCTCATGTTCGGCATCAAAATCATTGTTCTGGCGGCGCTTTTGTCGGCATTTTGGGTGATTCCATTTGTGACGAGTCATGCCTATATGACCGACATGAAATACGAGCCTCGACCAAGCGGATCAAAAGATTCGTTTTGGAGCATGTACTTTCCACTGAATCAACTTTGGGACATCATTATTATGTCGCTTGCGTTGATCGGCTTCGCGAGTCAATTGATTCGTCGACACAGGATTGGCATGTGGATGGGCTTGTACTGCGCAGTGCTTGCGAGCGGCGTGTACTTTGCTCGCGGTGGTTTGCCCGTGATTGGATTGTTGTGGAATCCACGAATATTGCCGTTCTTTTATTTGCTGCGATATTTTCTTTTTGCCCTTGGCATCTATGAAGTTGCAGCATTTGCAGCACGCATTTTTTCACTCGAGCGAGTGGCGCGACAAGCACTGTCGCAACGTGGATCGAATAGCACGATGCAGATTGACCAAATTCCATCTGCTCGCACCAAGGTTTCATTCAACTTTGGGGTTCTCGTTGTATTTGTTGTCGCCACATTTGTTGTTGTCGGATTTCGCTTTCAAGAATTGCCATTTGGAAGCGTGCGGACAAACGCTGCGGGGAAGTCCGAATATGTTTGGGGTCCAATTCGTGGTGCTTCGTCTAATGATGGCTTCGTGGATGGTTGGGCTCGTTGGAATTTCACTGGCTATGAAGGCAAGTCTGCATATGGTGAATACCACAATGTGGTGATGACGATGAAGACGTTGGGCCAAGACCCATCTCAGGGTTGTGGTCGGGCGGTGTGGGAAAACAATGGCGAACTCAACAAGTACGGCACGACTATGGGGCTCATGCTGTTGCCGTTTTGGACGGATGGATGCATCAGTTCAATGGAAGGATTATTTTTTGAGGCCGCGGGCACGACTCCGTATCACTTCATCACCGCCGCGGCGATGTCTAAACAAAGCAGCAACCCGGTTCGCGAATTGCGTTACGACAACAACGATGCTGCCAAGGGTGTTGCCTATATGCGAGCACTCGGTGTCAAATATTTTATGGGCTTTACACCTGA
Organism: uncultured Acidimicrobium sp.; assembly: GCA_964532575.1. Lineage (GTDB taxonomy): Bacteria > Actinomycetota > Acidimicrobiia > Acidimicrobiales > Ilumatobacteraceae > UBA3006. The sequence continues at coordinate 12,920 of CAZHIN010000005.1, read as the reverse complement.
AGCAGTTTCGGCAGCATCGGCCCAACCCGGACTTCAAAAAGTTGCGCAATCTGGTCCGTGGGTGATCTTTCGCGTCAGCGAAAGTGATGTTGTTGTGCCACTTGCCGTGCAACCTGTGGTGGTTTCAATGGCCAAGGGCGACCCTCGTGAACGCTGGCTCGAAATAGGTACGAGTTGGTTTCAACACGCCAGCGAATGGGCTGCGTTGCCAGCCGACGCGGGCCCGAAAGAGTGGCAACACATCGACGCCAAAATTGATCTCACACGTCGCGAGGGCGAGCCCGGCGCATCGGGGAGAAGAGTTGACATCGTTATTCCTGCTCAGCCAATTGCACCAGTTGCATTGCCACCCGTTGTTGTGAGCAATTTTGAGATGGGTCAGAGTGATGTGTCGTTTAGCGTTGACAAAATCGGAGTACCGATATTGGTGCGAGTGAGTTATTTTCCAAACTGGAAAGTAGATGGTGCCACTGGTCCATTTCGTGTTGCGCCAAACATGATGGTGGTCATTCCCACCAGCAACAATGTCAAGTTGCACTACGGTTCGACATCGCGCGATTACATGGCGTATCTATTGACGTTTATTGGTATTGGAGTGCTCGTGCGCCGTCGGCGCCGAATGAGAAGAGAATTTCAGTAGTCTTTCCACTCGTGCCAGATCTCAACGCAATTGTTAAGGCTTACGACATTCGTGGAATTGTGCCCGAGCAGTTGGATGCTTCGGCCGCTTACGCATTTGGCGTGGCATTCGCCAAATTTACTGGCGCTAGCGCCATCGTCGTTGCGCACGACATGCGCCCGAGTGGTCCAGAACTTGTAGACGCGTTTCAGCGCGGTGCACTTGCTCATGGAGTAGACGTCACCAATGTTGGTCTGGCGTCAAGTGACTTGTTGTATTACGCGTCAGGCAAATTCAACATGCCCGGTGCCATGTTTACTGCTTCACACAACCCTGCTCAATACAACGGCATCAAGTGTTGTTTGGCAGGTGCCCGTTCGATTGGTATCGACAACGGCTTGCGCGACATGCTCGTGACAGCGACGGCAGTGCTCGACGGCAAGGAGCCAGCGACTGCGCCAAAAGCAGGAACACTGAGTCACATTAATTTGCTTGCTGAATTTGTTGACCATGTCGTCAAGTTCATCCAAGCAGATACCTTGCGACCGCTCAGAATTGTTGCCGATACCGCTAATGGTATGGGTGGTTTGGTTGTTCCAGCAGTTTTTGAGCGACTCGGTGCATTTGAACTTGAAGTGATGTATGGCGAACTAGACGGTACGTTTCCCAACCATCCCGCCGATCCGTTGCAACCTGCAAACCAGCGCGACTTGCAAGCGCGAGTGTTGTCAGGTGGGTTTGATGTTGGTCTTGCGTTTGACGGTGACGCCGACAGAGTGTTTGTGGTGGATGAAAAAGGGCGCGGCATGTCGGGCAGCACAACAACAGCGCTCTTGGCATCGCGTTTTTTGCGCACGCACCCTGGCGCGACCATTTTGTACAACCTGATTTGTTCACGTGCAGTACCCGAAGTAATCGCCGAACTTGGCGGAAAAGGTATTCGCACAAAAAATGGGCACAGCTTTATGAAACAGATCATGGCGGATACAGGCGCAGTATTTGCGGGTGAACACTCTGGTCACTATTACTTCGCCGACAACTATCGCGCCGACAGCGGATTAATTGCAACGATGGGCGTGCTGGGCGAGATGTGTCATACCGGAAAGTCGCTTTCACAGATGCGTGAGCCTCTTGAGCGCTACGCATCGAGTGGAGAGATCAATACAACGGTCAAAGATATCCATGCCGTGATCGAGCGAATTGCGGTGGATTATTCATCGTTCACCCAAGATCGCGTAGATGGGCTCACTGTTGACTGTGGTTCGTGGTGGTTCAACGTGCGGGCTTCTAACACCGAACCACTCTTGAGACTCAATCTTGAAGCGTCGACTCGTGATGAATGTGACACTCATGTGGTTGAGTTGCTCGCCAGCATTACGGCGTAGTAGTGCGGCAGTACAATGAGCGTTATGTCACTCGATGCAAAATTGCTTCAAATCTTGGCCTGCCCACAAGACAAAGGCCCGCTCTATTACTTTTCGTCTGATGCCTTTTTGTACAACCCGCGATTGCAACGCAAGTACAACATTGTTGAGGGCATTCCAGTGATGTTGATTGACGAGGCAACCAGTGCCAACACCGAAGAACACGAGCGGTTGTTGCAACGCATTGCCCAGGAGCACATCGCTCCAACATTTGGCTAGTTGTTTTCGTCTAGGATGAAAGTTCTAGATGGGCCAAACTAATCCCGTGCCAGCTGGCCAGGGCTCATCGACTTTCACTCATGTAGATGTACACGTACATAGACACATATCAAAGGAACCCGTATGACTTCATTTGCTCAACGTCGTGATTTTCGCGTCGCCGATCTTTCTCTCGCACCGTTTGGTCGCAAAGAGATTCACCTAGCCGAACACGAAATGCCAGGCCTTCGCGCGTTGCGCAAAGAGTACGGCAAAACGAAGCCGCTAAAAGGCGCGCGCATTTCTGGTTCGCTACACATGACCATTCAGACTGCAGTGTTGATCGAAACTCTTACTGAACTCGGCGCAGAGGTGCGCTGGGCCAGTTGCAATATTTTTTCGACACAAGACCACGCGGCTGCTGCCGTTGCAGTTGGACCAAATGGTTCTGTTGAAGAACCAAATGGAGTACCTGTTTTTGCGTGGAAGGGCGAGACGCTCGAAGAGTACTGGTGGGCAACTGACCAGATGATGACATGGCCAGACGGCGACGGACCAAACATGATTTTGGACGACGGTGGCGATGCGACCATGTTGATGCACAAGGGCGTGGAGTATGAAGCAGCAGGCGCTGTTCCAGATCCAACGACTGCATCGAACCCAGAGTTGGCAATTGTGCTTGGATTGTTGCAACGTTCGCTCAAGAGCGAGCCAAACAAATGGACCAAGATGTCAAAGGGCATCAAGGGTGTCACCGAAGAAACAACAACCGGTGTGAAGCGTTTGTACAAGATGGCCGAAAAAGGTGAATTGTTGTTTCCGGCAATCAACGTCAATGACAGCGTCACTAAATCGAAGTTTGACAACTTGTACGGATGTCGTCACTCATTGATTGACGCAATCAACCGTGCAACCGACGTGATGTTGGCGGGCAAGTTGGCAGTGGTCTGTGGTTATGGCGACGTGGGCAAGGGTTGTGCGCAAAGCTTGCGCGGCCAAGGTGCTCGTGTTGTAGTGACCGAGATTGACCCAATCAATGCATTGCAAGCAGCGATGGAGGGCTACGAGGTCAACACACTTGAGGCGCTTGTTTCAACCGCCGACGTGTTTGTGACTGCAACGGGCAACGAAGCAATCGTGACAGTAGATCACATGGCAAAAATGAAGCACAACGCGATTGTGTGCAACATCGGCCACTTTGACAACGAAATCGACATGGCAGGTCTTGCTCGCAGCGGGGCAACTCGCGACGAGTTGAAGGCCGGAACCGACTTGTGGACATTTCAAGACGGCCACGCGGTGATCGTGTTGGCAGAAGGACGACTTGTCAACTTGGGTTGCGCAACAGGTCACCCAAGCTTTGTGATGAGTTGCTCATTTTCAAACCAAGTCATTGCTCAGATGGAATTGTTCAACAACACCGACAAGTATCCACTTGGCGTGTATGTATTGCCAAAGGCGCTCGACGAGAAAGTGGCAACCTTGCACTTGGGTGCGCTCGGAGCAGTGTTGACAAAACTCTCAGATGAGCAATCTGACTATTTGGGTATTCCGCACAGCGGTCCGTTTAAGTCGGAGAACTATCGCTACTAGTGAGCCTGTCGGATCTGTAGAAGCGGAAGAGTTTTCGCGACTATTGGTCCGATCAATACTGCAAACGCAATCGTGCCGATTCCTATCGAGCCGCCTAATGCAACTCCGGCAAGCAGCACTGCAATCTCTACGCCCGTGCGCGCTTTGCCGATATTGATACCGCGTTTGGCAAGACCAACCATCAAACCATCTCGTGGACCAGGACCAAGACCTGCGCCGATGTAAAAACCAGATCCAATTCCTGTTACCACGATTCCGCCCAGCATCAAAAATATTCGTAGTGGCATGGCGTGAGCTTCAGGAACGATGGAAAGAAAGATGTCGGCTGTAACGCCAACCTCAACAGCATTTAAAATGGTGGCGAGACCAGGTGCTTGACGCAGGGGAATCCAGAGCAACATGACGAATGCACTGGTGAGCACGATGGTTCGACCAAAGGGTAAACCGATGATCTTGCTCACTCCGTCGTGAAACACATCCCATGGGGGCAGTCCCAAATTGCCGGCCTTTTGCATGCCGATACCAGTTCCGAAAAGCGAAAGCCCAAGCACACATCGGGTGAGTCGCTC
>CAZHIN010000005.1:0-8507 GCA_964532575.1 uncultured Acidimicrobium sp. | reverse complement strand
CTCGATTGGGCGATCTTTGAGCGGTGCAAGAAAATAATTTGCCACGCGCAAACACTAATGGCACGGAGGTGTCAATGTTGTACAGACAGCGGTGTGAAGCGTGTGGGGGCACTGCTCGTGTGCTGTGCTTCAAATGTCGGGCGCAATTGTTTGCAATGCCGCAACCCAAGTGCGATGTGGCATGTGTGGCTGTTGCATACGAAGGTATCGCTCGACGATTGATCTTGAATCTCAAGTATCGCAATCGTCGACAAGTGGTAACGGTGCTCGCAGAATTGCTGGCCCAAAGAATGCATCAACGACCTCATCAGAGTTTGCCGAGTGACTCAACCGATTTCGATGTGGTGACATGGGCGCCGACCACTTCAACGCGAGTTCGTCGTCGTGGCCACGATCAGTCCGAACTGCTTGCTCGACGATTGGCCAAAGTGCTCAAGGTGCCGTGCAGGCGACTGCTGATAAAAACTTCGACCAATGTGCAAACGGGGGCGTCTCGCGATCAACGCTTGCGGGGCTCTGTGTATTCGGCGCGCAAACTGAGGGCTAACAGCCACGTATTGGTTGTTGATGACGTGGTTACGACGGGGACCACCATGCGCTGCACTGCACGTGCATTGCATGAGGCGGGTGCTCGGCAAGTGACCTGTGTGGCGGTTGCAAGCGCTCTCAGGCACGGCCCCCGAAGGTAGGATTCAGGGTCTTATGGCCCTACTTGATCGCATTCTTCGTGCCGGTGAGGGCAAAAAGGTCAAGGCTTTAGCCGAGATCATTCCTGATATCAACGCCCAAGAGCCAGAGATTCATGCATTGTCTGATCTGGCGCTCAAAGGCAAAACTGCCGAGTTTCGCTCGCGCATCGAGCGTGGTGAAGACACCGACGATTTATTGGTTGAAGCATTTGCTGTTGTACGCGAAGCCTCATTGCGCGTGATTGGTCAGCGCCACTATGACGTGCAGATGATGGGCGGAGCCGCGTTGCACGCCGGCTGGATTTCCGAAATGCGCACCGGTGAAGGCAAGACACTCGTGTCGACGCTGCCCGCATACCTCAATGCGTTGCCAGGAAAAGGTGTGCACTTGGTGACCACCAATGATTATCTTGCGCAACGCGACTCGGAGTGGATGGGTCGCATTCATCGATGGCTTGGACTTGAAGTTGGTCTCGTTGTTCCGGGCGTGCGCACATCTGCGGCTGAGAAGCGCATTGACTACCTAGCCGATATCACTTACGGCACCAACAACGAATTTGGGTTTGATTATCTGCGCGACAACATGGCTGGCACCAAAGAAGAAAAAGTTCAGCGCGGTCACTACTTTGCAATTGTTGACGAAGTTGACTCGATCTTGATCGACGAAGCGAGAACGCCGTTGATTATCTCTGGACGCATCGCCGACGCCGCAAAGTCGTATTACCAGTTTGCATCTATCGTTCGGTCGCTCAAGCGCGACGTTGACTACGAAGTTGAAGAAGACAAGCGCGTCGTCGTTCCAACCGAGGCCGGCATCGAAAAAGTAGAACAGCAACTTGGTATTGCCAACCTGTATGACGAGGTGCAACAAAACCTGGTGCACCAATTGCAAGTGGCGCTCAAAGCAGCCGTGTTGTATCAGCGCGATAAGGACTACATCATTCAAGATGGTGAAGTAAAAATTGTCGACGAATTTACTGGTCGTATTCTTGAGGGTCGTCGCTGGAGTGAAGGTATTCACCAAGCGGTCGAGGCCAAAGAGGGCGTCAAGATCAAAGAAGAGAACCAAACGCTCGCAACCGTCACACTGCAAAATTATTTCCGCATGTACGACAAACTCGCTGGCATGACCGGTACTGCGCAAACCGAAGCAGCAGAGTTGATGAATACGTATGGTCTACAGGTTGTGCCCATCCCAACCAATCGCGAGATGGTGCGTATCGACCAGGCTGACTTGATTTTTAAGACCGAAGCAGCAAAATTCAAGACTGTTGTAGCCGACATTGAAGAGAAGCACAAAAAAGGTCAACCAGTGCTGGTCGGTACTGTCAGCGTTGAAAAAAGCGAACTGCTTTCGCGCGAACTCGACAAGCACGGCATCAAGCACGAAGTGCTCAATGCCAAACAACACACACGAGAAGCGTCAATCGTGACCCAGGCTGGTCGCATTGGCAGTGTCACAGTGGCAACCAACATGGCAGGCCGCGGAGTCGACATCATGCTCGGAGGAAACCCAGAGGGTCTTGCTCGCGCCAAGGTTTTGCAGGAGGGTTTTGCACCAGACACGCTGACTGACGAGTTTGCATTGTCCATGCCGCTCGAGCAAATGCCTGATGAGTACCGCCAGGCTCGTGCGGCCGCACAAAAGCGCTACGCCGATTTGTTGGTTGAGTTCACTGCTTCTTGTAAGGCCGAGGGCGACAAGGTGCGCAGTGTTGGCGGGCTCTATGTGCTTGGCACCGAGCGCCACGAGTCGCGACGCATCGACAATCAGTTGCGCGGTCGTTCTGGCCGTCAGGGTGACCCAGGTGAAAGTCGTTTTTACTTAAGCCTCGACGACGAACTGATGCGTCTGTTTGCAACCGGTGCATTGAGTTGGGTGATGGGGCGCGCACTGCCAGACGACGAAGCGATTGAAGCCAAGATGGTGACCAAGGCTATTGAGCGCGCTCAGACAACAGTCGAACAACGCAACGGCGAGATTCGCAAAAACGTTCTTAAGTATGACGAAGTGATGAACGAGCAGCGCAAGGTTATTTATCAGCGTCGCGACCAGATTCTTGAAGGTCTCGATCTCAAAGTTGCTGCGATGGAGTATCTGGCAGAAGCTGTTGACTCGTTAATTGACAGCCACTGTGTGTCGGACGCCAATGATGAATGGGACTTGGACGGCCTGGCTCGTGAACTCGTTTCATTTTGGCCATCAACGGTGACTAGTCATCGTCTTGAGCAGTGTGCCGACACCGACGAGATGTACGACCTCGTGATGTCAGATGCATCGGTCTTTTATGCTGCTCGCGAAACCGAAATGGGCGAGTCAACGATGCGCGAGATCGAGCGTCAAGTGATGCTCCGCATCATTGATCAACGCTGGCGTGAGCATCTTGAAGAGATGGACTATCTCCAGGAGGGCATCAACCTGCGTGCCATGGGTCAAAAAGATCCACTCACCGAATGGCAGCGCGAGGGCTTTGAGATGTTCGGTGCATTGATGAAGGGCATCGCTCAAGATTTCGTGAAGTACGTGATGCACGTACAGGTTGTAAAAAATGAGTCGCCTGTATTGCAGGTCAGCAACCTTCAAGAATCATCGTTTGATACCGAAACTGATGGCGGCTTTGCCGCGGTTGCCGCAGCAGAGCACGGCGTGCCAATGCAGTCCGAGCCAGCAGTGAAGACAATTGTTAAGTCAGCAGATGACTGGTCGACAACGCCACGCAACGCGATGTGCCCTTGTGGTTCGGGCAAGAAGTACAAGTTGTGCCACGGGCGCAACTAATTTACTTCTCTCACTATGCGCGATTTTTCCAACGATCTCACCGAAATTCGACGACGCGTGAGCGAAGCCTTTGTCTATCTGAAGGTGGAGGCGGGTGGCGAGCGAATGAAAGTCCTCGAGATTGACGTTGCTCGTCCCGATTTGTGGGACGACCAGGACAATGCCAAAAAAGTCAACACCGAATATGTCAATCTCAAAGCGGATCTAGATGAATTTGCGCAGTTATCTGGGTCGGTCGACGACCTTGAAGTGCTGCACGAAATGGCTCGCGAAATAGATGACGCAAGTCAAGAGCCTGATCTAGAAAATGGAATCAATGGCGTGCGAGCAAAACTTGACGCGCTTGAGCTTCGCAGTTTGTTCACCGGTGTGCACGACGAGATGGATGCAATTGTGCAGATCAACGCCAAAGACGGCGGCGTTGATGCCCAAGACTGGAGCGAAATGCTGTTGCGTATGTATACGCGTTGGGCAGAGCGCAGCAACTTTGCCATTGAGATCGGAGATATCTCGCTTGGCACCGAAGCAGGAATCTTGTCGGCCGACTTTACGGTGCGAGGTAGGTATGCATACGGGCTGCTCACGTCAGAGCGCGGCACTCATCGCTTGGTGCGCATCAGCCCGTTTGATAACCAGGGTCGACGTCAAACCAGTTTTGCCAGCGTGCAGGTGTGGCCCATTCTTGAAGAAGCCGATGTCGAAATTAATGAGACCGATATCCGCATGGAAGTGTTTCGTGCGTCTGGTGCTGGCGGTCAGCATGTCAACAAAACATCTTCGGCTGTGCGACTTATTCATGAACCGACAGGGCTCGTAGCGTCGTCACAACAAGAGCGCTCGCAATTACAAAACCGCGAGAGCGCACTCAAGCGTCTGAAGACGATGGTCGCATCACGCATTGAAGAAGAGCGCGATGCTGCAATGAAAAAAATTGCGGGCAAACCGTCAGCAATCGGCTGGGGCAGTCAAATTCGTTCATATGTGATGCAGCCATATCAGATGGTCAAAGATGTGCGCACTGAGATCGAGAGCGGAAACATTGCAGGGGTTCTCGACGGAGATCTGAATCTCTTTATGGAGGGCTACTTAAGGTGGCGCCGTGCAAATTCGGATTCATAAACTAAACTAAGTGTTTGTCGCCTGGAAGGGGCCCCATGATCCGTTTGGAAAGTGTGACCAAAAGGTACGGCACCGAAACGGTGGCCGTTCGAGATGCAAGTTTCGATATCGCTAAAGGCGACTTCGTGTTTTTGGTCGGACCATCTGGATCTGGCAAGTCGACGTTGTTGCGATTGATCAATCGCCAAGAGCAACCCGAGCGAGGCGCGGTGTGGGTCGCGGGGCAGAATGTCAACGAGATGGCCGAGTCGCGCGTGCCGTATTTGCGGCGCAACATGGGCAACGTATTTCAGGACTACAAGTTGCTGCCCAATAAGACGGTTTTCGAAAACGTTGCGTTTGCTCTTGAAGTGATTGGCAAACCACGACACGTCATCAATCGGCAAGTGCCAGTCGTGCTCGAGTTGGTTGGTCTTGCTGGCAAGGAAGATCGTTTCCCCGAGCAGTTGTCGGGTGGTGAGCAACAGCGTGTGTCGATCGCGCGCGCGTTTGTGAACAGGCCGCTGATCATGTTGGCCGATGAGCCAACAGGCAACCTCGACCCAGCAACGGGCGAGGGCATCATGGCGCTTTTAGAAGAAATCAATCGCACTGGCACCACAGTGGTGATGGCAACGCACGACCACCGTGTGGTTAACGCAATGCGCAAACGGGTCATTCAACTCGATCGAGGTGTCATCGTGCGCGACCAAGAGCGCGGGGTGTACGAATGATCGCCCGCATCGCCTATGCGTTTCGAGAAATGTGGGCAAGTTTCAGGCGCAACCTCACGCTCACTGTCGCAGCCATTCTTACTTCGGCTATCGCCCTGTTGTTGGTGGGCACAACGTTTTTGATTCAGCGCGCATTCGACAATCTTCTTGTGCAGTGGCGTGGCGATGTTGAGATGATCGTGTTTGTGCGCAGCGATGCAACACCCGAACAAATCTCGCTGATTGACCAAACAATTAAGGCTGCGCCAACGATTATCGACGTTGAGAAGCTGCGATATCTCGACAAAACACAGAGTTATGAAGAAGCAAAACGCATCTTTGTCGGCGACCCTGTCACATTGAGTTTGTTAACTCCCGACAACATTCCCTCGCAATTTAAGGTTGTGCCAATTACTCAAGATCCAGAACTTGTGCGTAGTTTGAGCGAACAGTATCGATCACTGCCTGGCGTGCAAGATGTGGCGCTCGCAGAAGATGAGTTTCAAGTGATCTCCACGCTGTCACGATTTGTGCGCACCGTTACGTTGGTGATGTCGCTTGTCTTGTTGGTCGTAGCAGTAGGCCTGATCTGGAACACGATTCGCACAGCAATGTTTGCGCGCAGGCGTGAAATAGAAGTGATGAAATTGGTTGGAGCAACAAACTGGTTTATTAGGGTTCCTTTCATGCTTGAGGGCTTGTTGCACGGTTTGCTCGGCGGCATTGCGTCGTGCGGCGGGCTGTGGGTACTGAACTCTGCTTGGACCAATGGCGTGGCCGGGTTTAAGCCCGGTACCGGCATTAGTTCGCTTGTTGTTCCATCCGGTTATCTGACGGGAGTGATGTTGATGATTCTTGCCATCGGAGCACTTGTTGGTGCGGTCGGTTCTGCCATCGCAGCCTCACGATTCTTGGACGTGTAGCGCGATGTCTACGAACTCAAAGTACACAGAGATCATTTACGAGGTGAGCGACAACATCGCTACGGTGACACTGCATCGTCCGGACAAGATGAACGCATTTACTGGCGTGATGATGAACGAGTTGTTGCAAGTCTTTGACGAAATAGATGCTGATGACAACGTGCGCGCAGTAATCGTCACTGGTAGCGGGCGTGCTTTTTGCGCGGGTGCCGACTTGTCGCACGGAGCAGACACCTTTAGTGACGGCAAGTTGAGCGGCCAAACTCCGACCTCGGTGCGCCGCGATGGTGGTGGCATGGTGACGCTGCGTATGTTTAGGTGCAACAAGCCAATCATCGGTGCAATCAACGGTGCGGCCGTAGGTATTGGTGCGACGATGACATTGCCAATGGATATTCGTATCGCTGCCGACACTGCCAAGATGGGCTTCGTGTTTACTCGGCGCGGCATTGTGCCTGAGGCGTGCTCATCATGGTTTTTGCCGCGTCTTGTTGGTATTTCGCAGGCCCAGGAATGGGTGTTGACCGGACGAGTCTTTCTGGCCGACGAAGCATTGCGCGGGGGTTTGGTGCGCAGCATTCATCCGCAAGCCGAACTGCTGCAAGTAGCGCGCGAACTTGCCAAGGAAATTGTGGATAATGCTGCTCCAGTTTCGGTGGCACTTGCCAGGCAGATGATGTGGCGGATGCTTGGCGCTTCGCATCCGATGGAAGCGCATCGTGTTGATTCTCGTGGTATTCAAGAGCGTGGTCGCTCGGCCGACACCCGCGAAGGTGTGATGAGTTTTTTACAAAAGCGACCTGCAGTATTTACCGACATGGTGAGCACAGACATACCAGACGTTTTTGTGGGCTGGGAAGAACCAGAGTTTTTTTAGTCGGATATGACACTGTTTGACGAAGTTGGTGGCTCGCAATTCTTTGATCGACTAGTTGACCGTTTTTATCAAGGTGTTGCAACGGACGATGTGTTGTTGCCGTTGTACCCAGAGCAATCCGATTTGAGCGGAGCAAAAGAACGTCTCACCCTGTTTTTGCAACAGTATTGGGGTGGGCCAACAACGTACAGCGACGAGCGCGGGCATCCCAGGTTGCGACAAAGGCATTTTCCATTTGCGATTGGCGAACGCGAACGAGATCATTGGATGATGCACATGATGGCAGCGGTAGATGAACTCTCACCAAACGATTCGGTGCATAGCCAATTGATGGAATATATGGCGATGGCGTCAACTGCCATGATCAACTCGCCGAGCGCAACTATTTAAGTGCGTAGCACGCAATCGCAGTAGCCGACGCAACGTTGAGCGAATCGACGCCAACTGCCATGGGAATGTTGGTCAGGATTGTGCATGCATCGAGTGTGGCCGCACTAAGGCCTTGGCGTTCTGACCCAAGCACGAGAGCACGCGGTTGAGAGTCGGCAAGACTGATGTGGTTCATCTGCACCACTTGTTTGGTTGGGTGTGTCAATGTCATGCCCACAACAGCAAATCCGCGACCCGCGAGATCGTGCAGTGTGCTTGCAATGTCGCTACACCGTGCGTAGGGCAGATTGAAGGTGGTGCCCATTGATACTCGCAACGCACGACGTGTAAGTGGATCGGACGAAGTGGTGTCGAGCAGCATTGCATCCCATCCAAGGGCAACTGCGCTTCGTGCGATGGCACCAACATTGCTGGGGTTGTCGATGCAATCCAGAATGACGAGGCGTGTAGATGAGTCGATTATTGATTGTGCGTCACGCAATGCAGGACGGTGAAATACACCGATTGCGTCAAGTGGAACTCCAAGACCAGTGACTTCGCGGCGAATGTCGGCTGAAGCACTCAGTGTGATGCCGCCATGCTTTGAGACATCGGCGGAAAATTCGTTTGCGCATTTAGGGTCACATAGCACCACCGAAGGTTTACATCCTGCGTCAAGTGCCCGGCGAACAACGAGGTCGCCTTCTGCAACAAACATTCCGTTCGATTCGAGATTGTTGACTTGTGCTGCTTTGCGTTGAGCAATGGTATTGAGTTGACGTTCACGCCAACGAAATGCATTGAGCCTTTCGTCGGCTACATCGTCAACTTCAATAATCACAGAGGATTAATTTAGAACTGCCATGGGAACGCATCCCAGTTTGGGTCGCGCTTCTCGAGAAACGCATTGCGTCCTTCTTCGGCTTCGTCGGTCATATAGGCGAGCCGAGTTGCTTCACCGGCAAAGACTTGTTGACCAACCAGACCATCATCGATCAAGTTGAACGAAAACTTGAGCATTCGCTGCGCGGTTGGGCTCTTTGCATTGATTTCTTTTGC
>CAZHIN010000004.1:39883-48645 GCA_964532575.1 uncultured Acidimicrobium sp. | reverse complement strand
CTAGTTTCTTGCCGACACAGGCAAGCGCAGGTCGACCACTGTGCCCTGGCCGTCTTTGGTCATCGCCACACCGCTTGAAACTCCGTCAGCCTTGACTGCTTGTCGCATCTCAATAGTGCCCGCAAGTTCGGTCGTCACCAGCGTACGAACGATGGAAAGCCCCAGTCCGGTTGCCTTAGCAAAGTCAAAATCGGGGCTCAGTGCGATGCCGTTATTGACAACCTGGATGTGCAATTCGTCTTCGTCGTGTGCAAGAACAACCATCACCGCACCGCCCGAACTGCCCTCCGGAAACCCGTGGTCAACTGCATTCTGCAGCAACTCAAGAATCACCACCGACAACGGCGTTGCAATAGTTGCTGCTAGCCGCCCGCCATCACCCTTGGCCTGAAACGTGACAGGACGATCCGCTGACTGCAAACCCTCTTCGACAAGCCTCATCAGTGGTCGCACGATCTCAATGAACGAGATGTCTTCGCCAGGCTCGCGAGAGAGCGTCTCGTGCACAAGCGCAATTGTGCGAATGCGTCGTACCGACTCGGCTACTGCCTCTTTGGCCTCGGGCGACGTGAGCCGACGACCCTGCAGGCGCAGCAAAGACGAAATTGTTTGCAAATTGTTTTTGACACGGTGGTGAATCTCGCGAATCGTTGCATCTTTGGTAAGCAACAAACGGTCACGACGACGCAATTCGGAAACGTCACGCAACAACAACACGCCCCCGGTTACTTCTACATCACCACGAACATCGCCTTGCCGCAACAACGGAATACTGCGCGTGAGCAACGTTACTTCTGCCGTCTGCTCAATTTCTTCAATCACTGGCTCTTTGCGCTCGTACGCATTTCGCGCAGCAGTCTCTGCCACTCCAAGCTCTGCCAGAGTTTGCCCGATTGCATTGGCACTCACACCAACGCGATGCAGTGCAGAAACAGCATTTGGCGATGCATACCGCACGCGTGTCGCAGCGTCCAGCACAATCACTCCGTCGCCCACTCGTGGGGCAACACTTGCATCTGCAACTCTGCCCTCAAATGGAAACAATCCCTGCGCCACCATCTCGGCAAACTTCGAAAAAATATCGGCATACGTTGTTTCAAGTTGGCCAGGACGACGCGCGTTATCAACTACCCACTCACGCGACAACACCGCGATGATGCGTCCTTCATGACGCACCGGAATTGCCAGCATGTTGGCAGAGCCATTGATGACCTGCACAAAAATCTCGCCCTGCACTGTGCCATTTGTTTTGATGCACTGATCCAGCAAAATTCGCTCTGTGTCACTCGCCCACGTATCTACATAGTCAGAGTGATACAGAGTCTGACCAGTTGCCGCACGCACCTGAGCACTAATCAGCCACCGGTCTTTGCCAACTGGTATGTAGAGCAACATGTCGGCAAAACAAAAATCGGCCAGCATTCCCCATTCAGAAACAAGTGCCGCAAGATGCTCGATGGCGCCCTGCTCAAGTTCGGTGTGCTCGTGAGCCAGTTCAATCAGTGTGGGCATAGGACAGTCTTATTCTGTCTCACTTTGGACAAGCGAAAGTGTCAGCTACCAAAACCCATTTTGCGCGCACCCTCAGGAGCACCAAATTCGACGTAGGCAATCTTGCTGGCAGCCACCATGATCTCGCGTCCTCGGCTGTCCACAACAGTCAGCGTCTCGGTCTTGCCTGCAAGAGCAGCCTCAGTTGCAGTTTTGAACTTTGATTGAGCTTTTTCATCATCAATCTCAAGAGTGATTTCACGTACTGATTGGATGATGCCGATGCGAATTTCCATAGGTTCTTAGCCTAATTCACTTTCAGTGCTGCACTGAAAATCTTCTTGGGCTTCATATCTTCGGCGATGTACTTGGCGATCGCAAAAAACACCTTGCCGGCTTCGCTGTCTGGTGCCACAGCAGCAATTGGATGACCGTCATCGCCGCCTTCGCGCAAAGCGTTGAGCAAAGGAATCTGAGCGAGCAATGGAACATTGAGTTCGTCGGCCAAGATTTGTCCGCCACCTTTGCCGAAGAGTTCGTAGCGCTTTCCATCATCACCTGTAAACCACGACATGTTTTCGATGATGCCGCGCACTGGCAAATTGACTTTGACCGCCATGGCGGCCGACAGGCGCGCAACTTTTTGTGCAGCCTCTTGCGGCGTTGTAACCACGAGTACTTCTGCTCGCGGCAAATACTGGCTCAGGCTCAATGCAATATCGCCAGTGCCTGGTGGCATGTCGATAAACAAGAAATCTGGTTCGTCCCAATACACGTCGGTTAAAAACTGCTCGAGTGCTTTATGCAACATTGGTCCGCGCCACACAACGGCCTGACCTTCGGGAACAAAATATCCAATAGAGATGCAACGCACACCCCATGCCTCTGGAGGCAACAACATGTTGTCGATCACAACTGGGTCGCGATCGGTGCCAAGCATGCGCGGAATTGAGTAGCCATAAATGTCGGCGTCAACAATGCCAACTTTGTATCCGAGCGCAGCCATCGCAACAGCGATGTTTGTCGTGACGCTGCTCTTGCCAACGCCACCCTTGCCCGACGAAATTAAAATTGGTCGCGTCTTTGAGCCAGGCTGCGCAAACGAAATGGTGCGACCCTCGGCATGACCTTGCGCTGGCGCAGAGCCTGCCGTTGCGCCAGGGTTTCCATTGAGCATCTGACGCACTGCTGCACGCTCGTCGTCATTCATCACACCAAAATTGAGATTGACATCGCTCACGCCGTCGAGTGCGCGCAACGCGGTGTTGACACGGGTCTGAATCTCGTTGCGCAGCGGGCAGCCGGCAATGGTGAGTACCACAGTGAGTCCAACCGTGCCTTTTTTGTCGATCACAACATCGCGCACCATGCCCAAGTCGACAATGGACCTGTGCAGCTCTGGGTCTTGCACAGGTCGCAAGGCGTCGATCAGTTGGTCAAGAGATGGGAACTGGTCAGTGGTAGACATAGTTGAAATTGGACTCCAATTATTCGTGCAACATAATTTGCACTACGGCCATAGGTACAATACCTGTGTGCCAAGCAAATCGGCTAATCACACCTCGGGTTCGTTCACCGCGACCGTGTCGGCGATCACATCTGCTTTTGGTGATCCAACTCGTCGTGCCGTTTATCTTTTTGCACGCGACTATGAGACAGGTGTAACAGCAGCCCAGGTGGCAGCAAAGTTTGATGTGCACCCAAATGTTGCGCGACATCATCTCGACAAACTCGCGGCTGGCGGATACCTCGAAGTTGCAGTCGACCGCATTGAGGGTGGCGGCGCAGGTCGCCCATCAAAGCGATATCGCATTGTTGGCGATGGAGCCGAGTTCACGTTTCCTGTACGCAGTGAAGATTTAGTGCTCTCGCTGTTGGGCAAAGCACTTGCGCTTCTTCCAACCAAAGATGCCGAGATCATGGCTGAACAGGTTGGTCAACAATACGGCGCTGCGATGGCAGCAGGTTTTAAAGGCGACGACATTTCGGCCGGGCATCGCTCATTGCGCTCGGCACTGCAAGCCGTAGCCGATGCACTCACTGCGCATGGTTTTGCTGCTCACACCGATCAACGCAACAATCAGTTGCGCATTGTCAACAACCACTGCCCGTTTGGTGATGTGGCTATCGAGCACCCAGTTATCTGTGCAGTCGACCGCGGCATGGTCAAGGGAATGCTCACCGCAATTTATGGTGACACATCACCCGAGTTGTCTGCGTCGCTCCCACAGGGCGACACGTTTTGCGCAACTACTATCTAGCTATATATCTAGCTCAATTCTTTAGCACGTTTTAGTCGCCCCAAAAACGCTGTTCCAAAAACGGATCTCCGTACATGTTGTAGCCATTTTGTTCCCAGAATCCTGGTGCATCTGTTGCGCGCAACTCAAGACCGCGCAACCACTTTGGTGATTTCCAAAAATACAAATGAGGAACCAACAAACGCACGGGGCCACCATGAATTGGTTCAATCTCTTCGCCTTCGTATTCGTAGACCACGAGTGATTCATCGAGCAGCACATCGGCAAGTGGCAAGTTGGCCGTGTAGCCGTGTTCGGCATGACCCATGATGTACGCAGCCCCTGTTTGCATTCCAGCGCGCTCAAATAAGTCGCGCACACGCACACCTTTCCACGTGGTGTCAAACTTTGACCACTTGGTCACGCAATGAATATCGGTGAGCAGTGTCACTGATGGCATGCTCTTCAATTCATCCAGACTGATCGTGAACGGCTTGTCGACCAACCCAAATATTTTGAGATCCCACTGACCTGGCGCATATGTGGGCACATCGCCTACGTGCAGCACAGGAAATCGCTCGGTCAAATATTGGCCCGGCGGCAAACGGGCATCATCAATGCCCTTATTGACAAGTTGTTCTCGGTTGCGATCAAAAAAGCCCATAATTCACATCTCCTCTATTCAGTCTGCCTCATTACATCGCTAGATTGACGGCGCATGCCACTCTTTTTAGTTCGACACGCCAAGGCTGGAAAACGCAGCAAGTGGCTTGAAGACCACGACAACAATGATGACCGCAAACGCCCGTTGGACGACAAAGGCAACCTGCAGGCTCGAGCGCTCGCCGACCGTTTGGCCGACTTTGCGCCGACCGTTCTGTTGTCGAGTCCATTTACTCGCTGTATGCAAACACTTCAACCACTCGGCACAAATATTTCGGTGAACGTCACACCCGATGAACGCCTCGCAGAAGACAACGCTTTTGAGCCGATACTGGAGCTGCTCGAGAGTTGTCCTGACAATGCAGTTCTCTGCAGCCACGGAGACATGATTCCGTTAGTGATTGATGCACTCGAGCGCCGTGGCATGGTGGTAAGCGGCATGCGCGACTCGCGCAAAGCTTCGGTATGGGTGCTCGAGCGCCAAGCCGGTGTCATCGTGCGTGGTCATGCGTGGCCGCCGCCAACTATTGATTAAGAGCCGTCGCTACCTCTGCGCGAATTGAATCGACGAACCCCTTCACCTCTGCTGGAGGATTCATAGCAGCACAAATATCGAGTTGTTCTTTAGCGCCCGCTGCATCATTTGCTAAGCGAAATCGAACAATTCCCAAAAAACAATGCGCGTCGGCATAGTCTGGCTCTACTTCTATTGCATGATCCAGTCCTTGAGTTGCCGCGGCCAACGCAAGCACTTTCATATCGTCTGGAGCATCGCGTGCAACGAGCGCAATTAACCACGATCGATATGTAAGAGCCTCTACATGATCTGGGTTGAGCGCCAAAACTTTTGAGTACAAATCAATTGCAGTTTTTGGTTCAGAGAAATTGAGCGAACGTGCTTGAGACAACATCGACGCGGTTGAGTCCAAGACCCCGCCACTTATTGTTTGGCCTGGCAAGCGCTGTCCTGACTGGCGCGCAACAAACCAACCAGCCGCACCTGCAGTAAGTGCAACCAAGGCAATGACACTCAGTATTCGCTTGAGCGATGCACGAGGCCGAGCATCACGAGCATCAACGCCGGCATCTAAAACCTTGATGATCTGAGCGGCACGGTTTACGTAACCGTTTTTAAGAACTCGGTAATCTTCGTCATCAATATCGCCTGCTGCATGTTCGCGCGCGAGATCGACCAATGACTCAAGCAAAAACCTACGTTCTTCTTCCAGGCTCACTTGCTCGTCTGGATCAATCACGAACCTGATCCAGTCAAATCTTTGGAAGCCATTGCATTTTTAGAAGCTAAAGCAGCGTCTACCAGTGCACTATCTTCAGCGCTTGCCGCACCATCGTCGGCTGTACGCCACTTTCTAAACGCGATGCCAAGCGCGGCTACGCCTGCAATCAATGCAGCAATTGGCAATGCCCACACCAGCGAATCGACTCCGGTTGAGCGCGGTACAAGCAGCACTTGCCCACCGAAGCGTTGCTCGATGTACGCAATCGTTTCGTCGTCAGTGCGCAGACCGCTGCCCACTTGTCGTGCAACCTCGGCACGGATTGCCTCTGCCGCCGACGCCCGCGACACATACACACTTTCGCCTTGACATGTTGGGCATGCAAGTCGCATCGTGATTGCATCAATGCGATCTTGTTGCGTCAATGGTCCACTGTCGCGCAAGCCGCCAAAAATCAACAGTGCACTAGCAATCGCACCCATCACTATCCATGAATACTTATTTTTAATTTTTGTTGAGATGCTCATGACCCAAACTGCACTTTCAGTAACGACAACTGCTCGTCGAGCAAACCTTTCGAGAGTTGCCCGGCAATACGCAAGCGCACGTAACCATTGGGGTCAATGATCCACGTCTCCGGAACTTTTGCAACACCGAAAGCAACTGCAATGCTGCCGTCTGTGTCGCGAATTTTTTGCCAGTCACCTTTGTTCTCTGCAAAAAATGCTGCGACTGCGCTGTCGTTGTCATCATTCATCACGGTGTAGAGCTCTGCTGGGTTATCGGTTGACAATTGATTCTGTGCAAACGTCAGCAACATCGGATGCTCGTTGCGACATGGAACACACGTCGAATTAAAAAAGTTGAGTACGACCCACGACCCTTTGCGCCGAGACAGATCAAACGGCTTGTCATCAAGCGTTGTTGTCACGACCGCTGGAGCGGGTTGCCCAAGCAACGGTGAATCAGCGTTATCAGACGGATTGGGTTTCGCGCTCACCAACACCCACAACAAACACACAAGCGCAAAGCCCACAGCCGTTGCGGCAATTGGTGCAGCCTTCAATTTCCTTTTCTTCTCACTCATCATTACTACCTATTAATGCAGAGGTTGCATCTGTTGGTTTGCGACGACGACCGGGAAACGCTGCCAACAACGTTCCGAATGCCATTAAAAATCCACCAATCCACAGCCACACAAGTAGTGGCTTTATAAATACCTTGATGTGCGCCTCACCTGAATCTTGTAATACCGGCGGCTCAAGTGTGAGATAAATATCTCCACGAATACCAGTCTTTACCGAGGGCGTACCGATGTTCATGCCCACCTTGGTGAACTTGGTGATTGCCGGTGAATACGCCTGTCCACCGTCGATTGAGATCAGTGCTTTGACACTGATGGCGCGATCGGTTTTTTCTTCGACAATTTTTACCAGTTCAAAACTATGTCCAGAAAAATATGCAGGAGTTCCAGTTTTTAAAAACAATTCTTGGCTATGCGTAAAACTATTTGATGCTGCGAGTGCCACGGCAATCAAGATGACACCAACATGCACAATCATTCCACCATTTGTGCGACCAACTAATCCAAGTAAGCCCTGTCTGCGGGTAGCCAACACCACTTGACGCAGTGCCGAGCCACTCGCAAACCCACCGAGCGCAAACGTAAGCAACGGCATAAACCCGGTTGCGCCAAGAGCAACGCTGATACCCAATGCCCCGACGCCACACCATGCAGGCCAAAACAAACGAGTGCTCAGCAACTCGGCAGATGCTTTGCGCCACGGCAACACCGGTGCAATAGCCATCAGTGTGAGCAACGCAATGCCGATAGGTGCAACTAGTTGATCAAAGAATGGAGCACCAACAACGATGTTGCGCGACTGCAAGGCTTCGATGACGAGTGGGAAAACTGTGCCGAGCAAAACAACAAACGCAAACACTGCAAACAGCACGTTGTTGATCAAGAATGCACCTTCGCGCGAGACCACCGAGTCAATGCTTCCTGGCGCGTGAAGTCGGTCGCCGCGCCACCCAATCAAACCAATCGAGACGATGACGATGATGCCGAAAAATGCCAGCAGCCATGGGCCAATCGCGCTCTCACTAAATGCGTGCACGCTGTTGAGCACGCCCGACCGGGTGAGAAATGTTCCGAGAATCGTCAAACTAAATGTTGAGACAAGCAACGAAAGATTCCACACTCGCAACATGCCGCGTCGCTCTTGCACCAACACCGAGTGAATGTATGCAGTGGCAGTGATCCATGGAAGCAATGACGCGTTCTCGACTGGGTCCCATGCCCACACACCGCTCCAGCCCAGCACTTCATAACTCCACCAACTGCCAAGGATGATTCCAAATGTGAGGAAGCCCCACGCAAACAGCGTCCACCTTCGTGTTGCCAAGAGCCAACCTTCGCCAACCCTGCCCGTCACCAGCGCACCAATTGCAAACGCAAACGGAACAGTTACTCCTACATAACCCAAATACAACAGCGGCGGATGAAACAACACCAAGATGTGATTTTGTAGCAACGGATTTGGTCCTGGCCCATCGAACACACCTGCTGCACCTTTTGCAAACGGATTTGCTGGGCCGAACGAAAGTAAAAAGAAAAACGTAGAGACAATGAACATCACGCCCATCGCCCAGTTGGCCAACACATCGTCCATTTTTTTGCGCAACCAAAAACACACGGCCACGGTGTAGCCCGCCAAAATGAGTACCCACATCAAAATTGAGCCTTCAAGCGCGCTCCACACTGCTGCAAAGTTGTACAACGCCGGGGTTGCCGTCGAACCAACTTTTTGCACGTACGCCATCGAAAAATCGCGCGTGATCATCGCGTATTCCATGGTCGCAAACGCACCAACAGCAGCGGCGAAAATCAGAATCGCGAAACGAGGAATGAGTCGCGCAACTGCCTGATCTCGTGATCGCGCACTACTAATTGAGGCAATTGCACCAAATAACGAGCCGATGATGCCAACGAGCAAAAGCGCTCGCCCCAGCGGACTACTTACCCCGCCTGCGGCGAACATACCTGTGCCTCCGCCTTTTTTAATCGGTCTGCGTTGTCGGCGACATATGCATTGGAATGTTTCACTTCAATGCGCGTTGCTTCAAA
>CAZHIN010000004.1:9151-39873 GCA_964532575.1 uncultured Acidimicrobium sp. | reverse complement strand
ATTTCATCCAAGAAGAACTGTCCGTGAATTCGTTTTCCGACCAATCGACCTTGCGCGACCACAGGTATGCACTCTTGGAAGATGCCGCCTGGATCGCCTTCATACACAACTTGAATTGTTTTCTGATTAAAGATCAGCACGAAGTTTGTGGAGTTATTTAGTGACTTCAATGACCCCTTCTCGACTGTGCCCTGAACGCGAATGCGCCTGCCCGGCTCGCACCCAGCACGGCTACCAATTTCGTCAACATTGCAGTAGTAGTCAATTGCCGAAGTTAAAAACTTGGTGACAATTGTGCCGCCCGCAAGAACAATCACGATCAGCAACGCCACATAACCCCATTTTGCGTTGCGCTGCCGTGGCGCGAGGGGTGCGTTGTCCGACGACGTGCGCGGAGTTAAGTCCAAGGCTTGTCCTTGTCGGCAACCTTGCTCGCTAAGTCGCGGCCCTGCACAACGGTTTTGGCGACGAGCGCAACAATTACCGCAAACGTCACGCCGTACACCACTGCGATAAATCCGAGATGATCCATTACTTCGTTCCTATGTTTTTGTTTGCGTTTTTGTTTGCGTTTTTGTTTGCGTTTTCGTTAGCGCGTTCTCGCAGTGCTGCATCAAGTTGCGTCATCTGCATCGCGTCTTGCATCGCCAGCACTCGTTGACGGTGCATCACCAACCATGCAAATGTGCAGGAAAAGCCAAGTACTCCTACGAGCAGTGTGGTCAACATCGATCCGTCCATCTTGATGTCGCCATCGCCACTCAACACACTTGCCTTTTGGTGCAATGAGCGCCACATCAACACACTGAAATGCACAAGCGGAATCTCAAGAACTGCAAGCAGCGCAATCACTGCCGATCGGCGAGCACGTTGCTCAAACGAACCACCAAGGCCACGCACTGCCAAATAGCCAATGTATGTAACGAGCAAAAATGCTGTTGTTGTGAGTCGGGGATCCCACGCCCAAAAAGTACCCCACGTAATGCGACCCCACAGGCTGCCGCTGAGCAGCGTCATCGCCATAAAGATCACGCCGACTTCCGCAGATGCTCCGGCAACGCGGTCAAAACCCATCGAATGTTTGCGACTGAGCAACCAGCAAGCCGACGCCACTGCGGTGACGATGAATGCAAGATATGCAACCCACGCGGTAGGCACATGCACGTACATGATTCGTACTGCGTCGCCCTGATTCACATCTTTCGGAGTCACGATCAATCCACCAATCACGACCCAAGCCATTGACACCAACGCCATCGCGCCGATTAATCGTGTTGTTGGAGTTGCGACACGCGCATTATGTGTTTGTGCTTCCATCGATGGCTACTCCTCTACTCCTCGATCAGCGATCCGAATGACAAAATTCCACCGAGCCCAAATACTGCGGCAAAGACGACGAGCACTCCAACCCATGGCCAGCCATCCGACACCGCTGCTCCTCCACTCGTAAACGCCGACTCGGTGGCGCGCGTTGCGCCAATCAGTACTGGTGCAACAACCGGCAGCATCAACAATGGCAACAATGTTTCTCGCCCTCGTGATCCGGTTGTCAAACCGCCATACAGCGTACCCACGAAGCTCAATCCCGCTGTTGCGCTCAATACACAAGTGACCAACAGCACTACTCCACCGGCGTGCAATTGCACTCGGTACAACACCACTGCTGCAACGAACAACATGATCTCGAGGGTGACGAGTTGCACCATCACTGCACAGGCTTTGCCCACAAAAATTCCGGCCGGATCAAGACCTGCAACTCGTTGTGCTTCGAGTGCACCGTCAGCGGTGTCGACCGCAAACGACCGTTGAATAATGATGATCAATGAAAACAGCGTGGCGAGCCACACCAGACCGCCAGCAACTCGCGTCAATACATCGTCGTTGTCTAGCGCAAATGCAAACATCACCATCACAAGACCAGCAAATGGAAAAATCTGATTGACTACGACGCGACTGCGCAACTCGATGCGTAAATCTTTTGCCGCGACTGCCCGCGCAACGCGGCCAAGTGAAGTTTGCGTGCTCACGACACCACCCGACCAGCAACAACTGACACACTTCGTGTTGCAAGCCCGCGAGCGCGCTCAAGTTCGTGCGACGCAATCAACACTGTTGCCCCTGCAGAGCTTGCCTCGCGAATAATTGCATCGATTTCATCGCGAGCAGTTGCATCGAGCCCGGCATGTGGTTCGTCTAGTAGCCACAACTCTGCGCGACGCACCACCAGGCATGCCAATGCGCAGCGACGTTTTTGACCTGCCGACAACTGCATGACTTTTTGCTCTGCCAATCGCCCGTCAATGCCAAAGCGCTGCAAAGTCATTGCAACTTCTGCCACTTTTGCACCAACCATCTGCGCCCAGAACAAAACATTTTCGCGAATAGTCAGATCAGCAAATAATCCGTTGGCGTGTCCCAGTAATCCGACTCGTGAGCGCACAGATTGGCGGTCGACACATAGATCAACCCCCAATACTTTTGCTTCGCCACGCACGACTGGCAGCAAGCCGGCACACGCGCGAAGCAATGTTGTCTTGCCTGCGCCATTTGGTCCTTGCAACAACACAATCTCGCCGCGTTGCACTGCAAGCGATGCTTCAGCAAGTGCAGGAAACCCATTGAACACAACTACCGCATCACGAAAATCAACGACACTGCTCATGAGCCAGTAAACCTCGGTTTGCGCTTTTCGGCAAACGCTGCACGGCCCTCGCGTGCGTCACTAGACAGCATCGCTTTTTCACGCGCGGCTCGCACCAATTCATCAACGTCTGGTAATCCTGCTGTCGACTCGAGAGCAATCTTGTGTCCCTCTATTGTGAGCGGAGCAAGTTGTGCAATTTCGTCTGCCCATGCAAGTGCATCGTTCAAAACTCCAAGGCGATGCACTGATCCAAAACCTGCCAATTGTGCGCCTGTATATGTAGTCGCCGTCAACAACATTGCGCGAGCAACGGGCCACGACAATTCGTGCACAATGCGCTCGACAGTCCAATGATTAACGACCAAACCAAGTTTTGCTGCTGGCACGCCGATCACACTCGACGGCGTAGCGACTCGCACATCGCATGACACGAGCAGTTGCGCACCTGCACCAAGCGCCGGCCCGTCAACTGCAGCCATTGTCACAAACGGCAACTGCGTAAAACCACGCAGCACCACTTGCAATGCTTCGTGAAATTCATCTTCATGTACTCCCGCCAAATCGGCCCCAGCGCAAAACGCAGGCGCTGCTCCCGTCAGTACCAACACGCGCGCCGAATGTGCGAGCGCATCAAGTTGGGCTTGTCGCAGCGCATGCAACGTTGCTACATCAACCGCATTGCGACGCTCAGGACGATTGATCGTGACAACTGCTACTTTGTCGCGCCAGTCGAGTGAAACCGTGATGTCTTTATTCACCCGCGCGCCCTCTACCATGGGTTTGAGGCTATGACATCGACACCACAATCTCCTGATCCGATTCGTCGCCGTCGCAACCTGATTGCCGTATGGACGAAACGAGCCAATCGCTTTGGATATCTGGCGTTTGGCGTGTCAATTGTCGCAGTTGCGGTTGGATTAATTGACACATTTACACCCCTAATCGGCCGACTCGCCACCGCCGGTCTTGTCGTCGGCTCAATTCTGCTTGCCCCAGCCATAGTTTTGGGATACGCAATTAAATCTGCCGAAAAAGAAGACAAATTAAACGGCGTCTAGCAATCAAATAGGTGCATGCCGACAACACGAGTACGGTAGTAGTCGCATGTCAACGAGACTTCCCGCTCACGAACGCAAAGACCAGATATTGGATGTTGCGTTAAAGGTTTTTGCAACTAAAGGCTTTCACGAATCGTCGATGAACGACATTGCCGACATGGCCGGAGTGACGAAACCCGTTGTCTATCAACATTTTGAATCGAAGCGCGCACTATTTTTGGCACTGATTGAAGACGCCGGCACACAAATGATCAACGAAATCACCAAAGCCACCGTGCAGGCCACGGGTGGCAGGCAACAAGCCGAACAAGGGACCATTGCATTCTTCCGCTGGGCATCTGCAGACCAAAACCGTTTCAAGTTTTTGTTCGACAGTGGCACACGCAATGATGCAGAGTTTGCAAGTGCTGTGCGTCGAGTGGTTGACAATTCGGCAAATGCAATCGCCCCACTCATCGCAATCGATTTAGATGCAGCACATTTGCGCACACTTGCGCATGGAGTCATCGGTGCAACTGAGGGCGTCGTGCGACATTTGCTCGATAACAACATTGCATTCGATCCAGAGATCATCGGTAAACAAGTTGCAGATCTCGTGTGGGCAGGCCTACGCGGTGTCGGACGAGACTCGTTAGGAGACTAAGTGGCAACCACAGGCGAACACCACCCAGCATTTGAAGAATATTGCGAATGCATTTTTGAATTGCGCGAAGACCATATTGACGTCATTCAGGCGCGGGTTGCAGATCGCCTTGGAGTCTCTCGCCCATCTGTTTCCGAAATGATCAAGCGCATGGAAACCGAAGGCTTGATTGTTATCCGTGGCGCAAAGATTTCTCTCACCGCAGATGGCGATGTACTTGCAGAACGAGTAGTTCGTCGCCACCGAATCGCCGAAAGATTTCTTACCGACGTGCTTGGGCTCTCGTGGGCAAACGCACATCACGAAGCCGGCAAGTGGGAACACATTATGAATCAAGACGTAGAGAGCGCAATGAATCGAGTTCTACATAATCCAACTACTTGCCCACACGGCAATCCCATCCCTGGTTCTTCCTACCGACAAGAGCGCCTTACGCCGCTCAGCGAAGTTGTTGAAGGCAAGTTGTTCACCGTTAATCGCATTCCCGAAGAACTCGAGTTTGCTCCTGGCGTTCTCGAAACTCTTGAGCAGGCCAACCTCAAGCCTGGGCACAGTGGCACGATCATTACTTCAAATAAGGATGGTTCGCGCGTCGTTCGTGTCGACAACAACGATGTGGCGCTCGACGATTTTACAGCCGCACGCATTCTCGTACTTGCATAAATTTATGCACGGTAGATGCCTAGTTTTGCTACGACGGGTGCGCGCATTTGTGTTACTTAGCGCCCTGATTATCGTTGCCTCAAGCTGTGCAACAACCATCAACCTTTCAGCGCCTACCACGCTTGTCCAGCCTGCGGTTACTACGTTGCCAACCGGCACCACAATTGAATTGTTTGGTCAAATGAAATCGACTCTTTCCGAGCTTTCAATTGCCATCACCAACGAAGATAAGCCTCGAGAAAAAACAACGCTTGCAACTGTGCTCAATATTTGGGGAGCACTACAGCCGCAAATTGTGGCAGATGGCGGCGAGACAGTTGATCAAACTGTCGCAGACATGCAGCGCATTGTTGATCTTGCATCAAGTTCGGTACAACGCACACGCCCAGCCGACGCAGATAAGGCACTGAGATTTCTTGATCTACTCATTCAGTCGCAACAATAACGAGCCGCAATAATTTGCGAAGTAATTAGCTCTGCATTGATGACGGCAACGGCTCGCAGTGCACAACCGTTAGGCGTTGCGTCGAACGCGTGAGCGCCACATACAGTGCTCGCAAGCCGTGTACCTGACTTGCCACGATTCGTGCGGGCTCAACCACGAGCACACCGTCCAATTCGAGACCTTTCACAACGCTGACTGGCACCACCGTGAGGCGCGAGTCGAGCGCAGTGGTGTTTGCACGTCCGTGCGCCATGCCAGCGTCGGTGAGCGCACCATCAATGGCGTCGGTCATCTCGTCTGGGCAAACAATTGCAACATTGCCCTCTCCGACATTTGTCAACAGAATCTTTGCTTGTTCGATCACCACATGCAGCAAGTCGCTGCTGGTCTTGACTGCAACGATGTCGGGCCCGAAGTCTCCTTCACGAACAGATTTTGGAGCTCGCAACGATGGCGCGGCCTCAAGCATCACTTTGTCTGCCAGCGACATGATCTGAGCAGGGATTCGATACCCCACGGTTAAGCCGATCACTTCTTGCTCGCGCTTATTTGGCAAATATTGCAATAAATCCGACCAATCATTTGGCGCAAATGGGCCAGTTGCCTGCGCCAAGTCTCCAACAACTGTCATTGCCCCACTCAACGACCTACGCGATGCCATCCGCAATTGCATTGGTGTGAGGTCTTGCACTTCGTCAATCACGATGTGTCCAAACACTCGTACTTCATCGGTCTCGTCGATCTTGCCGTTTTTGCGTGGCCGTGGCCCCAGCAGTGCAAGTGCTTCGTCGAGTAATGCAACATCGCTATCACTCCACAACACTTCGGCAACCGAATTGCTTCGACCACGCACGAGGCATTCATATTCTTTTACAGAAAATTCATCTTTGGCTGCCGACTTGACGAGCGCTGCAGAACCAAACAAGTCATGCAGCAATTCGGCAGGCACCAGCATGGGCCACATGCGCGCGAGTGTTGCGCGAAACTCGGGAATATCGCGCAATGAATCGCGCAATGTATCTACATCGGCGTCTGGATTGCGGCTTGATGCAATCATTGCCGAGATCACCTCGGTTTCAACAAAGCGATGTGCGGCATTGTGTCGACGAAAACGTCGTCGTGCATCGCGCACAATGCGCGCAGACTCTGTGGCCCGCAAGCGCATGTAGCCCGCGCCGAATGGAATCTCGACATCATCGCGCACAGGACGCTGTCGGTCTTGCACTGCTTTTGCAATCACCTTCGCCATCCGAATGTCGCCCTTCACGCGTTTCGCAGCATTGGTGTCGATTACCCCAATGCGATGACCCGGCACCAAGTCGGCAAGCACCACTTGTTCAACCCCTGCTTCACCCAACGAAGGCAACACCTGTTCGATGTAACGCAAGAACACACGGTTTGGTCCAATGACCAACACACCTTGATCTTCAAGCGGAAAACGAAATGTATACAACAAGTACGCAGCACGGTGCAGCGCCACAACTGTTTTGCCGGTGCCAGGGCCACCCTGAACCACAAGCACGCCGTTGTGATCAGATCGAATGATCTGATCTTGTTCTGCCTGAATTGTTGCAACGATGTCGCCAAGTTGTCCTGTGCGACCACGTGCAAGTGCCGTCAACAATGTTGAATACCCACGCAAACCAGTTGCAGTTTGCTCAACACCCGATGCAACTCCTCCACCAAGACCTTCATCGTGACCAACACCTAAGTGTCCTTCGCCAAACAATTCGTCTTCAATGCCCAACAATTTTTGACCATTGACAGCAAAGTGGCGGCGACGCGCAAGACCCATTGACTCGCGACCAGTCGCGCGATAAAACGGCTCGGACACAGGGGCCCGCCAGTCAACCACCACAGGCTCGCGATGCTCGTCGGCTACTGCCAGCCTGCCGATATGAAAGCTTTCAATCTCACCTTCAGATTCACCAAAGCGATCGATGCGTCCGAACACAAGTGCTGCATCGCCCAAATCAAGTTGCGTCAAGCGCAACACCAATTGTTCGTCAAAAGCATTGCGCTCGTATCGTGCCTGAAACGTGCCACCCGTGTCGGCTTCATTGAGGGTTCTGATGCGCCACGCGTCGGTGCGGCTGCGCTCAAGGCACTCATATGCCCTGTCGATATGGGCCTGTTCGGCCGCGAGGTCTGGGTGATGCTGACTCATTTTGGGGTCTAGCAATTCTACCGTCTGTTTTTGTGAGCACGATCTGCCCACCGCACTTTTGGAGTGTCAATATCCACATTCGGTCACAAACAAAGGATCCGCATGTCTGCAAAAAAATGGTTACTTGTCCCAGTGCTCTTCGGGTTGTGCTCGTGCGTCACCCAAGGAGGCGTCCTGCAACTCGAAACTGGCAAGTTGGTGTTGTCACCAACCGGCGACATGAGCATGGTGATGGATTCTGTTCCGGCAACAACAAATGCTTCAACTGATGCACTGCTCGATGTGGCTGAGCAATTGCGCAAAGATTTCACCGAAGACGATCGGTACTACCACGAGTGCATGGTTGCGCCGAAGAAATGCGATGTCACACGCATTTCTGCACCAAATTCTCCGCAGCGAGCAGATCTGACTCGGCGCGTGCACGACTTCTCAGCGGCCAACATTCACGCCCGCACAGGTTCGGGTGTTGCGCTCATACGCATTGATTCGCTCACCATCATTGATGCGGGTAATGCGATGGTCAACACCTGTAGTTACAACTCAATTGTCATGGTCGATGGTGGCGCAACCGATAGTCCCGCTGACGACATCATTTTCAACGATGCAGTTGCCTCATATTTGTCGGTATGGATGCTCACGTTAGATAACGGAGTCTGGAAAATATCTTCGTGGACAACCAGCATGACCAAATTCAATGTTGATCAATGCGGATTCCCAAAGCCATGAAATCAAACACGAAATCAGACACGAAATCAGACACGAAAAGCGTTACGTTGATCGCCATTGCAGCAGCACTTTTGAGCAGTGTGAGTTCAGTTGTTGTGCACGCAACACAACTGCCATTAATTGATGGATCATCAAGCGCTGTTTCAGTCGATGTCAGCGCATCTGCGCATGGTGACCAAATTATTGCGGGAGTCGAATATGGCGCACCACCCGCGGGCGGAGGAGGTGCAGACCCCGAATGCGAATGGTCGAAGTCAATGCCCCGCGATGCAAGCGCAACCGGACCAGGTCAGGGCGTAACAAAGCAAATCGGCTCCACCCACTACATCTTGTTTGACTACACCTGCCCGGATCGTGATCCCATGACCACGTATCACTGGCTTCCCCAAATTTCTACTGAACAACTTGCTCAACACGCAGCATCAGTTGTGTACGACAATCTTCCTGCGATGTGGGGCAACTTTGCTCCACCCGCACAACGTGGATTCGTCGATATTGGTACATGGATTTGGGTCAACCCGTTGTTATGGATTCCTGTTCATGTCACGGCATCTATCGGTACTCCGGCAGGCAAAATTTCGGTCACCACTAAAGCCACTCCAAAGAAACTTATTTTTACTCCAGGCGATGGAGACTTGGGCTCTGGCCCAATCACATGCAACAACCCTGGCCTGATCTGGATGTCACAATTTGGAGACCACATGTCATCACCATGCATGTACACCTACCGTCACTCATCGGCGACACAAGCCAGTGGATTATTTGAAGCCGAGGTTGCCGTGCAGTGGCACATCACATGGTCGACAAATTTAGGTGCGAGCGGAACAATCGGTGACCTCACCCTGCACACATCCCATCAGATGAACATTCGTGAAGTGCAAGCACTCGTTAGCCACTAGTTGCTGCAATTGCACCAAGTGTTGCGTGCAGTGCAACAACCAGATCGGTTGCTGCGACCTCGATGTCTAAACCCCTGCGCCCACCACTCACAAAAATCGTTGTGTGCAACACCGCACTCTCATCAATCACGGTTGGCAACTTTCGCTTTTGACCAAAAGGGCTGATGCCCCCAACGACATAGCCAGTAATGCGCGATGCGTCGTGCGCGGCCACCATTTCACAACGTTTTGCATGCAACACTTGCGCCAGTGCTTTCAGTGCAAGTTGCGCATTGACCGGCACGATGGCAACGACCGGCCCGTTTTCCGACTGTGCAAGAAGTGTTTTAAAGACCCTCTCCTCTTCCACACCAAGCGCACGAGCAGCGGCCTTGCCATAACCAAGTTCGTCAGTGGTGGCCAGATCGTGGTCAAACGTGTGCGCAACATAGTTGATGCCAAGTTGCTCGAGGGTGACGAGGGCTGGCGTGGCTGCCTTCATGGGCATATTCTACGAAACAAGAGACAAAATACGGAGTAACGCGGGCTCGCACCTGACACACTGAAGCGTCGCCAAGACAACGCAGAAAAGGATCATCCGATGCCCGTTAGCAACTCCAGAGACACCATTTTGATCGAGCGCCGTTACGCAGCAGTTTTCAGCACTTTGACCGATGAATCAATCGTCAAACTCGCTGTAGCAGTCGAAGAAAAACTGCGCGATGCCCTTGCCAAAGTTCTCGCACTTCCAGCTGGTGCATTTACTGAGACAGCAACACTCGCACCAAAAATTCGTGAGGCAATGAAAGAGCGTCGCTCCTATCTCGACACAGGTGTGTTGTTTGGTGAGGGCGCAACAGAGCGTGCCATCGAGTTGCTCGGCGATCAGTCAGACGACCCAAGTCTGGAAGATCTGCAACTCGTCATTCCAGCACTCGTTGAATCATTTGGCCTTGATGCAGTGCGCCTCATGGCTGTGCAATATTCAGTTTCACTTGGCGGTTTCCGCAAACTTGTTTTAACCGATGATCGATTTAAAATTCCGAGCGCTCCAGTCACCACCACTCGTGGTGCAAGCGCAGACTCAACTGTGGATGCAGCAGCACAAGACGAAAAGCGTCGCGCACGTGCCGAGCGCAAAGAAAAAGATCGTCTCGATAGAGCCAAGGCTGAAGCACAGCGTCGCGCCGCATACGGTCGCATCTAGACCAAAGCGCGTTTATCAAGATGTCGCTCAAACTCGCGTCGGTGCAAGGTCGCTCGCAGTTTGTGATCGAGTCAACAACAGGTTTTCGCATTGTTGATGTCGAGCGCTCCAGCAACGGCTCGCTACCAAGCGATGTGATGTCGTGCTATTCGGTCTGGCAATCTCTTCGTGAGCATGCCAAAACGATTTCCGAGTCAGATGGTGTTGCATGTTCACTCGAGCAACTCGACTGCCCCGTGCCGCAACCACGACAACTGTTTGCTGTTGGCCTCAACTACAAAAAACATGCTGAAGAGATGGGCAGCCCAATCCCATCTACTCCACTCACGTTTGCCAAGTTTCAAAGTTCGATCAACACCCCTTGCGGTGATGTTCAACTCGTTGGCACCACCTGCGACTACGAATCAGAACTCGTCATTGTCATCGGTACGGGGGGTACCAACATCGCTCAAGCAGAAGCATGGCAACACATTGCTGGCATCACTGCAGGACAAGACATCTCTGATCGCACACTGCAATACAGCGGCGTGCCGCCACAGTTCAGCCTTGGCAAGAGTCGCACCGGTTTTACACCGATGGGTCCATGGGTTGTTGACATGCACGACAATGCCAGTCGCGACAACTTGCGCCTCACGTGTTCTGTCAACGGCCAGATGCGCCAAGACACCATGACAAACGACATGATTTTTGATATTGCCCAAATCGTTTCGTATCTGTCGGGCATCTGCCAACTTTTTCCTGGTGACGCAATTTTTACCGGTACCACTTCTGGTGTTGGCCATGGGCACAAGCCGCCCATCTACCTGCAGCGCGGCGACATTATCGAAACAACCCTTGAGGGCGTTGGAATAATTCGCAATCGCTGCGTCTAGTAGCGCAACTCGCTCGTCCCGCATTAGATTTTCCAGTTATGCAAACTGGTCTACGAACCGTCATCACAGGAGCCAACCTTGTTGACGGCACGGGTTCGCCTCTACGACACGCCGATGTTGCATTTGTCGACGGCATCATTACCGAAGTTGGCGCACCTGGTTCTCTATCTACAGCGCATGCACATCGTCACGTTGATGCCGATGGTTTACTGCTCACTCCAGGGTGGGTTGACGTGCACACGCATTACGACGCTCAGGCCACTTGGGATCCATACCTGACTCCAAGTAGTTGGCACGGCGTTACTTCTGTTGTGATGGGTAATTGCGGAGTTGGTTTTGCACCAGCAGCACCCGAGCGCCATCAGTGGCTCATCGACCTGATGGAGGGAGTCGAAGATATTCCTGGCTCTGCAATGGTTGAGGGCATCAAGTGGGAATGGACTTCGTTTCCCGAATATCTGGATGCCCTTGAGCGCACTCCTCACGTAATTGACATGGGCACGCAGATTGCCCACGGAGCACTGCGAGCATTCGTGATGGGTGACCGCGGCGCTGCAAACGAAGATGCAACTGCTGACGACATTGCACAGATGAGCGCTCTTACCGAGGAAGCACTTCGCGCCGGTGCACTTGGCTTTTCTACCTCGCGCACGTCATTGCATCGCAGCAAGCACGGCGAACTTGTGCCGGGCACAAACGCTCAGCCAGATGAATTGTTTGGTATTGCCGATGCAATGAAGCGTGTGGGTCACGGCATCTTCCAGTTTTCTCCCGAACATTCGCGCGTGCCCGTTGAAGAATGGCCGTGGATGCAAGAGCTCGCCCGCCGCTCCGGTGCCACTGTCAGTGTCAATGTCAATCAGTTGGATGACGGCAGCGAAGTGTGGCGCAAAACTCTTGGGTTGCTCACGCAGGCACACGCAAACGGAGAAAAGATTGTTGCGCAAACCGCAGGTAGGTCTATCGGCATCTTGATGTGCCTCGAGGGCAGCGTGCACCCGCTGCTCGCCCACCCCGCGTATCACGAAATTGCGCACTTGCCTTTTGCCGAACGCATTGCTGCTCTCAAAGACCCAGTGCGACGCGCACGATTTGTGAGCGAAGTCCCAACCGACGGCTTTTACAACGGGCTCGTTACAAAATCATTGCATCGCATGTACCCCGTCACTACGGCAAACATCGATTACGAGCCGCACCCCAGCACATCAATAGGCGAAATGTCAAAGCACACAGGGGTCGCTCCAATGCAACTGATTGTCGATCATCTGCTGACCAACGACGGCAAGGGCATCATCTATTCGCCATTTTTTAATTACATCTACGGCGATCTTTCAATGACGTACGAGATGATGCAACATCCACAAACGCGAAACGGTCTCAGCGACGCGGGCGCGCACTGTGGCGCAATCTGCGACGGTGGCATGCCAACGTTTATGCTCACACACTGGGCGCGTGACCGCACTCGTGGCCCAAAACTTTCTCTCGAACATATTGTTTATCGCCAAACGCGACACACCGCCGAGCTGCACGGGTTACTCGACCGCGGCATTGTTGCGCCAGGAATGAAAGCCGACCTCAACGTGATCAACTTTGATCAGTTGGGTTTTGATATGCCCTACATGGCCTACGACTTGCCCGCTCAGGGCCGACGCCTCGTGCAAACTGCGCGCGGCTACAACAAAACATTTGTCAGTGGAGTGCAGACAGTTGAAAACGATGCGTTCACCGGAGAACTGCCAGGCAAACTGATCCGCGGGCCTCAGCGCTAAACCCGCTGCAAATTGTTAGCTCGTCATTCCACCCAGACCAACAAGCCCGCGCGCGAGTTCAATCTCGCCCATGTGACGCAACCCGTGCTGATAGATCCAGCACTCAACCGCATCCAACACCGTGATACCAACTTCGCCTGCCACCCGAGCCGAATATGTGGACTCAATCTGTGCTGGAAAAGGACGAGCAATCACAACACGGGTCAGTTCGCTTGCATCCAAAGTTTCGAGCCACGCGTGAACGCGAGCAAAAACAAGTTGTAAGTACTCCTGAAATGCTTCGTAGTTGCCAATGCGCTGGCCAACCATTTCGTCCACCGTTTTGTGCTTGCCATGATCAGCAATAGTGGGGTTGACACGGGCCTTCCACTCGTCGTTCCAGATCGGGGCGACGCCAGTGATCATCATCAACGAAGCGTCAATCATGTTGACAATATGAAACAAACTGAAAGCAATTGGCATTACACCCTCGCGCTCAAAGTGATTGACATGATCAATCGTCATTGTGCTTAAGGCTTGGTCATACAGCGAATGCAAGGCCTTCATGCGTCGCTGCAACGAGTCGAGAATCAGTTCATTTGACATCGTGGTGTTATTCCTTTGCCGCTTCGGTTTTCAAAAACGCATCAATGTCTGCTTTGGTTGCTCGACTGCGGATCTTGAATTGCACTTTGGTGATTGTTGAGTTGCACGCAAATGGCGCAACGTAGTCACTGACCACAGGCGACAATTGGTCGCTCCCCAAATCCATTCCCATCGAACCAAGCACTCGCACGATTTTGGGAATATGCACCGAACCGATGTCGTTGCCATCGACAACAAGTGTGATCGTGCCAGTTGAATCTTCGCGATCGAACCGAACGCCAAGCTGATGATTGCCAGGTTTCAGAGCGATTGGTGCGCTGGCTCGCTGATGCTTGCCAAGTGCGTTGTAGTCAAAGTGCAAAACCGAATCCTTAACAAAAAACGAGTGCCCAATGTTGTGTGCACCGCGTGCGTAAATCACGCCTTCAATCGGTTGATTACCCACGACCACGTCTGCAGTAATCGTCCAGGCTCGACCACTCAACAATGGGCATGCATCTGCGGGAATGTGCGCAACGGGCGGATAATAGGTGTAGGTGTCGCCGTAGTGCGGCGATCCAGGACGAGCCTTCGACCCAAAAATCTCGATGCCACGATCATCGAGTGGCAGCACACCGTGCAACTCGGCTTGCTCCCACCACAACGCAATCATCTCTTTGAGCTTTGCTGGTTGCGTTACCGACAGGTCGTGCATCTCCGAAAAATCTTCATCGAGTTTGTACAAACCCCACGTGTCGTTTTCGTAGGGCACGTTTTGGTCATGAAATGTGACTGCTTTATATCCATCGGCCCAGATCGCGCGGTGGCCCATCATCTCAAAATATTGTGGTCCGCGTTTGGTAACTCGCGTTGCGTTATCAAACGTATAGGTCAGGCTCTCGCCGTGCATCGGCATCTGTCCGTGACCGTTCACCACCGGCGGCATGGTGATGCCGAGTGCGTCGTACACCGTTGGGGCAATGTCGGTGATGTGGCAAAACTGAGAGCGAATACCACCTGGTTGATCTATTCCTTTTGGCCAGTGAATAATCAGCGAGTCGCGAATACCGCCGCCGTATGTTTGCGATTTGTACCAACGACTTGGCGTGTTTCCCACTTGCGACCACCCCCACGGATAGTTGGAGTGAGCATTTTTTGTGCCGATGTCGTCGAGCCGGTTGGCAACCATGTCGTCAACGTCTTCCCACATGCTGTTGAAAAAACTAAATTCGTCAACAACGCCCTGCGGTCCACCTTCGCGGCTTGCACCATTGTCCGACAACAACGCAATCATGGTGTTGTTCGTCAAATTGTACTCATCCAAAAAGTCGAGCAAGCGACCAATCTGAGCATCGGTGTGATCGAGCATCGCCGCAAACGCTTCTTGCAAGCGACACGCAAACAGTTTTTCGTTGGCAGTCAGTTCGACCCATGGGCGCACGCCAGGGTTGCGTGGCGAAAGCACGGTGTCGGGAGGAACAATGCCCATCTCGATCTGTCGCTTAAACCACACATCGCGGTGCACGTCCCAACCTTCGTCAAACTTGCCACGCCACTTTGCTAAATAGCTGTCGGGTGCGTGGTGCGGTGCGTGCTGCGCTCCAAATGCGAGATACAGATAAAACGGACGATCGGGTCGCACCGAAACCAAATCTCGAATCCATGTTGTTGATTGATCAACGAGATCTTCTGAGAGGTGATAGCCCTCTTCGGGAGTGCGCGGCGGCAAAATATGTTGATTGTCGCGCGTCAGTTCGGGATAGAACTGATCGGTCTCGCCATTCAAAAATCCGTAGAAGCGATCGAAACCTTTTTGCAACGGCCAGTTGGTGTGCGGGCCTGCTGCAGTGCACTCTTCCATTGGAGCAAGGTGCCACTTGCCTGCACATAATGTTGCATAACCTTCGAGCCGCAATACTTCGGCCATTGTTGCTGCCTTAGGTGTTATGCCTCCGCGCATATTTGGAAAACCTGTATTCCAGTTGGAGACACCGCGCATGCCGACCGCGTGATGATTGCGACCTGTCAGCAAACTTGCGCGCGAAGGCGAACACAACGCTGTGGTGTGAAAGCCCGTGTAACGCAAACCGTTTTGCGCAAGGCGATCGATATTCGGCGTGTGCAGTGTGCTACCAAAACAACTTGGGTGAGAAAAACCCATGTCGTCAAACACAATGGTGATGACGTTGGCCCCGTGCAGACCCTTTGGCAGATCTGGCCATGCTGGTGTTGACGTCTGATAGGACGAATCGATTGTCCCCGCAAATTCAGGTTCGTTTGGGTGTACCGACTTGTTTTGAGCCATCTCACTCTCCCCGTTTTCTGAGTACCGCATTTCCAATTCTTGCCTTGGCGAACTTTTCTCATAGTGTATGCAAAAAGATTGCTATGTTTGCTATCACACAAACAAAAGCACAAACAATTGCACGACAACTGGAGACCTCATGGAAGTCATATTGCTCGGCACAGGAAGCCCAATGCCAGACGCCAAGCGCGGAGGCCCAGCAACATTGGTGAAAGCCGGCGCAACCCAAATTTTGGTCGATGCCGGACGCGCAGTGGTGATGCGACTGACAGGCGCTGGTTCGTTACCCATTTTCTTGTCGGGTGTATTGATCACTCATCTGCACAGTGATCACCTCACCGACCTCAACGATGTCATCACCACGCACTACATCATGAGTCAGGCAGAAACTCCACTTCACATTTACGGACCACCACGCATGCAAGAAGTAGTCAACGGAATACTCGCATCACTCGCGCCCGACATTAGTTACCGACTTGCACATCACCCAGACACTCTGTGGTGGCAACCAAAAATCATCGTCACCGAAGTAACACCCGGAATGACCTTCACGATTGGTGAAGCACAAGTCTCGGTTGGCGAGACCAATCACGCACCAGTTGAGCCAACTGTTTCGTATCGCATTGAACACGAAGGCAAGTCGCTCGTGCTTGGTGGAGATGGCATTCCATGCCCAACACTGGACGCCATTTGCAAAGGTGCCGATGCATACGTGCAAACAGTGATTCGTGCAGAACTTGTCGGACTTGTCAAGAACAAACGCTTCCTCGATATTTTGGATTACCACTCGACAGTCGAACAAGCAGCACAAACCGCAACCCGCGCCGGTGTGAAGAAATTGATTTTGACGCACTATGTACC
The DNA here is from genome assembly GCA_964532575.1 of uncultured Acidimicrobium sp. Classification (GTDB taxonomy): domain Bacteria; phylum Actinomycetota; class Acidimicrobiia; order Acidimicrobiales; family Ilumatobacteraceae; genus UBA3006. The sequence continues at coordinate 23,071 of CAZHIN010000004.1, read as the reverse complement.
AAGCATTCAGCCAGGCCAAGAAGAAGAGTGGCGCGCGCTTGCCGCTGCGCATTTCGCAGGCGAAATCGTGCTTGGCGACGACCTCACTACAACAACGATCTAATAGTTAATACTGCAAAAATCAAAACCATAAACATCAACACAAAGGCCTACAACATGAAAACTGTGCGCACACCAGACGAACGTTTTGCCAACCTTGATGGCTACAACTTTGAGCCACACTATTGCGATATCTCCGACCTCGAAGGTGGCACGTTGCGCGTGCATTACATCGACGAAGGCCCGCGCGATGCAGACCCCGTGCTGTTGATGCACGGCGAGCCATCGTGGTGCTACCTCTATCGCAAGATGATTCCAATTCTGCTCGCAGCAGGACACCGAGTTGTTGCCCCAGACTTGGTCGGCTTTGGTCGATCCGACAAGCCAACAGAACAAACTGATTATTCGTACGCAAGACATGTTGCGTGGATGAGTGAGTTGGTTTTTGACAAACTGCAACTGCGCCACATCACATTCTTTGGTCAAGACTGGGGCGGTCTTATTGGATTACGGCTCGTCACCGCCGAGCCAGAAAGATTTGATCGAGTCGTTGCCGGCAACACTGGCTTGCCGATTGGTCGCAAAGCAGATTTTTCTGCCAATGACGCGTTCATGCAGTGGCGCAACTTCTCACAAACCACACCAACTTTCCCCGTCGGCACCATTGTTAATGGCGGCAGCCTCAAAGCACTTTCGCCCGCAGAGGTTGATGCGTACGATGCGCCCTTTCCTGACGAGACGTACAAGTCTGGGGCACGCATCTTCCCGACATTCGTTCCCGTGACGAATGACGATGTATCTAATCGCGACAACGAGATCGCGTGGGGCGTGCTGCGCAAATTTGAAAAACCATTTTTGTGCACATTTAGCGATCAAGATCCGGTTACAGCCGGCGGCGAGAGGGCGTTTCTGCGCGACGTGCCAGGCGCAGCCAACCAGCCACACGTGACAATTACAGACGCGGGTCACTTCTTGCAAGAAAACAAAGGTGAACAACTCGCACAGATCATTGTCGAGTTCATCGCAAACAACCCGCGATAACTAGCACGCGCGGAGGTAATTGAGCCGCAATAGATTGGTTGCGTGAAACTCGGTCATCTCACGTTTGCGTTGGCCTGCATCACAACAGGTTGCGCAAATTCTGTCGCTACAACTACACAACCTGTTTCAACAGCGTCGAGCGCTGCACCTCCGCAAGCAATCACGTTTGCCTTCACCGGAGACGTGCTGTCGCACACTCCCCTCATTGATCAAGCCAAGCGCACAGCAATTGCCAACTCCACCACCGAATCCAAACTTGACTACGACTTTCGCCCGATGTTTCAAGACATCAAACCGTTGGTCAGTGGAGTGGACATAGCGGTCTGCCATCTTGAAACGCCAATAGCACCAGATGGCGAAGAGCTTTCGACCTACCCATTTTTTGGTGTACCAAAAGAAATCACCACTGCCATTGCTGATGCCGGATTTGATCGCTGCTCAACTGCAAGCAATCACACGTACGACCGCGGTAACGACGGCATCGATGCAACCGTCAATGCACTACTTGCGTCAGGAGTAGACGAGAGTGGAATGGCTCGAACGCCGAGCGAAATTGAGCCACACATTTTCACCGTGAAAGGCATCAAGATCTGTCATCTTTCGTACACATTTAGTTACAACGGTCTCGTCATGCCCGACGAGACACAATGGCGCTCTGCCATCATCAACACCAAACGAATTTTGCGTGATGCACAGCGTGCCCGCGAGATGGGATCACAAGCAACCATCGTCAGCATGCATTGGGGTACCGAAAAGGATTCCAACCTCAATTCAATGCAGACGTCAATCGCGCTCGAACTTACTGCGTCTGGTCTTGTCGACTTGATCGTTGGACATCATGCACATGTGGTGCAGCCAACCAAACAAGTCAATGGCGTGTGGGTCATGTACGGGCTGGGCAACGTGTTGTCCAATTTGCCCACCGACGAACGTTGGCCCATCAACAGTCAAGACGCTGTGATCGCCACCACTTCGCTGACCATTTCTTCATCGGGAAAAGCGGTCTTTGAAAAACCCGTGATGCATCCAACATGGGTAGATAAAACTCACGGCTGGGTTATAAGAGATGTGCAAAAAAGTTTGCAGTCTTCAACGGTTTCATATGGTCTTGCACGAGAACTTGAGTTATCACTGGGGAGGACAACTCAAGTTCTCGGCGACTACATCACCAAATAGCTAGTACTACTACTGCTATTTATGTGAACCACTGAACTCTGGGTACGCGAGCACACCCATCTCTGGCAAATCAAGTCCAGCAATTTCATCGGCCTCTGCCGACCGAATACCACCCTTAGTGAACTTGTTTTGCAGTTTGAAGAATGCATACGACAATCCTCCGTCGACCACAATCAAGACAACGCAACCAAGTGCTTGGGCGCCCAATTGTCCCCAATCGCCTTTGATGACACCAGTAATGCCTTCACTCGCCGAACCATTCCATCCTGCGCCATAACTGCCGTTCGCAAAAACTCCAACAGCAAGCACGCCGAAGATGCCGCCAACTCCGTGCACAGAGATTGCACCAACGGGATCATCGATGCCGCGTCGTTCAAAGAAGAACACCGCTTCAATGACGATGATCGCAGCGAGAATGCCGATGACTGCTGCAGCCCACGGCGCAATAAATGCGCACGGTGCAGTGATCGCGACCAGACCAGCAAGCATGCCGTTGATCATCATGCCTGGGTCTGGCTTGCCAGTTTTGCGAGTGATGTACAGCATCGCGGTGATTGAACCAAATGCGCCAGCAATTGCGGTGTTCACCGCTGCTACTGCAAACTGCACATCGGTTGCCGCAAACGTACTGGCCGCATTAAATCCAAACCATCCAAATAGCAAAATGAATGTTCCGAGCATCGCCATTGGCACGTGATGACCTGCAATCGTGCGTGGCTTGCCATCGGCTCCAAACTTTCCGATGCGCGGCCCCAACACAATTGCTCCTGTAAATGCCGCGACACCACCAACAGCGTGCACGACGCCAGAGCCAGCAAAATCTACATAGCCAGCGCCTAATGACAAAGAGCTCCAGGTCTTTGCCAACCATCCACCGCCCCACGTCCATGCTGCGAACAACGGGTAATAGATCGCACCGCAAAAGAAACCCCAACCAACAAAACTTCCCCACTTCCAACGCTCGGCCATTGAGCCGGTTGGAATTGTTGCAGTGGTGTCCATGAACGCAACCATGTACAAAAAGAAGCCAACTACTGCCGGAGTAATTGCACTGCCAGACAGAGCCCAGCCGCCCTTCCACAAAAAGATCCAGTCACCACTACCGAGCAACGCAGATCCGACAGGTGCGTCCATTCCAAAAGCGGAATAGCTAAACCCGCCGAAAGAAAATGCAAACCCAACCAAATAAAAGCCAATAAAGCCAAGACCAAAAATTGCAAAGTTGGTGCTCACCACATGGGCGGCATTTTTTGCTTGCGTCATTCCCGTCTCGACAAGCGCAAAACCTGCCTGCATAAAAATAACGAGCGCGGCTCCAATCACAATCCACAACAAGCTCACCTGCTGACCCAGCACGGTGACCGGATCTGGTGTTTCGAGTAGAAACTTCATACTTTTCTCCATTCGGTAGGGGCAACTGTCAAGTTGCCGCAAAAATACAGACGCGTTCAGAGGCGCCGTTGCAGCCGAACGAACATGAGAATACGAGAGCAATATTTCGACTGTGTCTACAAAATGTTTCGGGAGCGTTATTGTTTGTGAACGCCTATGGCTACTCAACGCAAGCAAACGAAACATGCAGTTAACAAACTCGAGTTACCACCGCTCGTTGCAGAGCGTATTTCCTGCCCACTGAGCAAATGGCAGGGCGAAATCGGACGATGCCACTGGTGCAACGAAATCATTACGGGTAAGCGACGTACCACCTGGTGCTCAGACAAGTGTGGTCGTGCATGGCAACGCGAACACATCTGGAGATTTGCCCGCTCGGCAGCAAAACGTCGCGCCAAATATCACTGCATTCGCCCTGGCTGCACCGCTGCACGCCGTGACTGCGAAGTCAATCACATCGAGGCGCGACAAGGTCAGGGGTATGGCCCGGGTTGTCATCACCATCTGCTGCCCGACGCCACCGGTCGAGGCGGACTTGAGGTGCTGTGTCGCGCGCATCACGCCGAGATCACTGCGGCTCAGGCAACTGCGCGTGCCACGACAAGAGCAATTGCGCGACGCGAGGCACAAGCCGATACCGAAACTACGCTCTGACTCATGGCATTTCGAGACGGCGACGGATGGGTGATGTGCTCGTGCGGTCATCGCCATTGGGGTCTCCATGGTGCTGCAGGTCTGTTGCTCATTCGACTCGACATGTCTGAGCCCCACGTGTTGTTGCAACTGCGCGCTGCATGGACTCACGGCGGAGGCACTTGGGCTCTGCCAGGTGGCGCACTCGATAGCCACGAAGATTCTGTGACGGCCGCAGGTCGCGAAGCGTCCGAAGAAGCCGGGATCAACAGTGACAAGTATTTGGTGCGCGATGTTTTTAGCGATGACCACGGCCCATGGCGCTACGACACCGTGATTGCCCACACCAATGGTGACGCAGGCGCGTTTGCAGCCAATGCCGAATCAGAAGATCTGCAGTGGGTCACACTCGACAAAGTAGAGACTTTTTCACTGCACGCTGGCTTGGCTGGAGCCTGGCCACAATTACACAAGCGGGTTTTGGCAACGCTCACCTAACAGGAACCGTAAGTGTTGTAATAGTCGCAGATTAGGCTGTTGCTATGACACTTGAAGCAACAAAGACCCAGGCATATCTTGACGACCGCGCCCACGTATTCCACTCGTGGTCAGCGCAAGGAACACTTAATCCAGTAGAGATCACGGGTGGTCTCGGCAGTTATTTTTGGGATTCAACTGGCAAAAAATATTTGGACTTCTCGAGCCAACTCGTCAATCTCAACATTGGTCATCAGCACCCAAAACTTGTTGCAGCAATTCAAGAACAAGCCGGCAAGTTGTGCACCGTTGCTCCACCATTTGCCAACGAGTCACGCTCTGAAGCAGCCCGACTGATCACCGAACTCGCACCAGGCGATCTCAACATGGTGTTTTTCACCAACGGTGGTGCAGAAGCCACAGAAAACGCAGTACGCATGGCGCGCTTGCATACAGGTCGCCAAAAAGTAATGACGACATACCGCTCTTACCATGGCTCAACGAGCACTGCCATTGCAATGACTGGCGACCCACGTCGTTGGCCAAACGAGACCGGCACTGCTGGCATTGTCAAATTTTGGGGACCATACGCCTATCGTTCGGCCTTTCATTCGTCTAACGAAAAAGAAGAATGCCAACGCGCGTTACAACACCTTGAAGACACGCTCATGGTCGAAGGTCCACACACCATTGCACTGATCGCACTCGAGTCAGTTGTCGGCACCAACGGCATTCTTGTTCCGCCAGATGGCTACCTGCAGGGCGTGCGAGATCTCTGCGATCGTTTCGGCATCATGATGATGTGCGATGAAGTGATGGCCGGTTTTGGTCGTTGCGGAGAATGGTTTGCAGTCAACAAGTGGAAGGTCACTCCCGACCTCATCACGTTTGCAAAAGGTGTCAACTCTGGTTACCTACCGCTTGGTGGTGTTGTCATTAGTCAAAAAATTGCCGACACGTTTAAGGATCGTCAGTTTCCTGGCGGCCTCACGTATAGCGGACACCCACTCGCATGTGCATCGGCTGTTGCCTCAATCAACATCTTCAAAGAAGAAAAGATTGTGGAAAATGCCAAGAACATTGGCGCAACCGTCATTGGCCCAGAACTCGAAAAACTCAAGGCAAAACACCCTTCAATTGGCGAAGTACGTGGTCTCGGTGTGTTCTGGGCAATCGAACTCGTTCGTAATCGCGAGACACGCGAACCGCTCGTGCCGTTCAATGCTGCTGGCGCCGATGCCAAGCCAATGCTCGACATCGCTGCTGCGTGCAAAAAAGAAGGTCTCTGGCCGTTTACACACTTCAACCGCATGCATGTTGTGCCACCGTGCACCGTAAGTGCCGATGAAGTGCGCGAGGGAATAGCAATTATCGATCAGGCGCTCACAATCGCCGACTCGTACTGTAAATAGCTAGCCACAAATTTCTAGCGAGTTACAGAATTGCAGTAATCCGCACGTTGCCAACTGGCTTGCCGTGTCCATAGATCGTTGAGTCAAAGGCTTTTGGATCAACGCGTGTTGTATCGATTCCAAGAGCCTCGAGTGCCACTTTCATCATTGGCGGACGCGCACGATTAGCGCCGTCAGCAATTTTGAGCGCAACGGCTCGCCCATCGGGCATTGCTATTGCAAACACACCCTCTGCGCCGTCCTTGCCAAGCAAGCCCGGTATGCCTTGCATCAGCAATGTGACGTCGCGATTTGGCCCACCCACCATTTCTGGATGATTGCGCATTGCATGCGCGACTTTGCCTGGCGCGCTTGTTGGGTCTGCCATCACCACCGTGCGAAAAACGCGTGCAAGTGCGGTGAGCGACATCGCGTGCGCCGGCGCGCCGCAACCGTCAATACCGATAAATGCTGCATCTTCGCCGCTTAACTCGGGAACCATCTGCGTGATTCGTTGCTGTAGTGGGTGCGACTCGCTCAAATAGGAAACATCGTGTGACCAGCCATTGTGCACGCACGTGGCAAGCATTCCCGAATGCTTGCCAGAACAATTCATTTGCAATTTTGTTTTCACTCCGCCACCACGCAACACATCTGCCGCAGCATCGTCGTCGAGCGGATAGTCCTTGGTGTTACCTAAATTCTCTTCGGTCAAACCAGCCGTGGCCAATATTTCGCGTGCTGCGGCAAGATGCATGGGCGAACCATCGTGGCTTGCGCACACCAGTGCCAACAGGCGTGGTGGCAGGTCGAGGCCACTCGCCACCATTGCTGTTGCTTGAATCGGTTTTGTAGACGAGCGGGGATACACGATTGTCGCTGGGTCACCAAGGGCGAATTCAATTGACCCATCTCGCGCCAAGCCAACTACCGCCCCGTAGTGCATCGATTCGTCACGCCCATTTCGGGTGGTGACGCCCAATTGCACGAATGCTTTTTCAAGTGGCGACTGTTGGTTCATGCTTCGAGCGCATCCATCAGCATCGACATAAACACATCATGTCTCGCACTTGTTACTACAAGCGCATTCGGTGTCTGATGCAATACTCCGAGGGTGTCCATCACCACCATGCCTTCGGTTATTGGTGATTGCGTTTCGACAACAAGGTGCATTTCGCGTACTTCATCGGCAATGCTCGAGTTGATGGCGTAAGCCATTGCAATCGGATCCGGCAAATCGAATCCAGCAAGGTGCGTTTCGTTTTCGCAAAACTTTTCAAGTACTCGTTGAATGTCGATGGTGAACGTTGCAAATGGCGTATTCATTGCCCGCAACATTGTTGATTCTGCTCGCGTGATCACCGCAAACTTGCGCGAGATGTCCCATCCAACAAACTCAAGGTTCATTCCCGATTGCAGCACCACCTCGACGGCTTCAGGATCAACCCACATGTTGAACTCTGCCACGGGAGTTACGTTGCCGATGTGATCGGCAACTGCACCCATCACCACACAGCGTTTGATTTTTTTTGTAATACTCGGATCTTTTTTTAACGCGAGTGCAATGTTCGTCAGCGGTCCGAGTGTCACGAGCTCAAGCACTCCGTTAAATTCGTGCGCCGAGTTGATCAACTCATCTACCGCACTTCCCGCATTTGGCTGTCTTCCCTTGAGGTCAAGTCCGATATCCCCCATGCCATCGATGCCGTGTACAAACTGTGCGGTGCGCAGTTCGCGTACAAGCGGCTTGGCCGCACCAACATAAACAGGTGCGCTAGATCCGCACAATTCACGCGTGTACAGAGCGTTTTGCACACCCATTTCAAGTGGCACGTTGCCAGCGACCACTCCGATGCCAACCACATCAATGTCGCCATGCCGTAGCGCGATGATCAAAGCGACTGCGTCGTCACTTGCCGTATCCGTGTCGATAAAAAATTTTCTCTTCATCTCTCTACCGTAACATTTGTGCAATCCGTACTACGCTCGCCCTCATGCGTTGGGGGATCCGCACCACAGGCATATTCTGCATCGCACTGATCAACGTGATTTTTGCGTTCACTTCGCCCATAAAACTCGTCGCTGCAGAAAACGCAACTGGGGATGTTGCGAACAACTCGCAACAACAATATGTATTTCCGTTTAGCAAAATTCCTGTTGCGTATCCAAGCGATCACTTGCATTACCCCGCCGTCGACGTAGAGGGCTGTTACGCCCATGTGCTTGCACCAACTGCTGGCAGAATTACTCAAACCCGCACAATCGACAAGTGGGTACAAGCGATTGACGCGCCTGGCACCCGCGGTGGCAAGACGATCACGCTTGTTGGGGACGACAATGTGCGCTACTACTTTGCGCATCTTGGTCGAGTCAAAGTTGTAACAGGTCAACGAGTGAGTGCTGGCGACTGGATCGGTGTGATGGGCTCCTCGGGCAACGCCCGCGTCACCAGGTGTCACACGCACCTAGGAATGTCGCGGGTGTGTCCCGTAGTTGAAGCATTTTTATTGCAAGGTGAGATTTGGCCACAAAAATATTTGGATGCGTGGCGACAAGGCGAACAACTCTCCCCAGCTAGGGAGTTGAAGAAACTCGTGAAACAGGACCCGCTTGGATGCACACGCTCGCGTGCCGATACCCAGGCCGAATTTGCTCGAGGCTCGGGTTAGAAAGCGATCTAAATCAGGCCAAGTTCGCGCACAGCGTCACGCTCTTCAATCAATTCGGCAACCGACGCATCAATCCGTGCACGACTAAATGCGTTGATCTCAAGGCCTTGCACAATCTTGTACTCACCGTTTTCACACACGCAAGGAAATGATGACATGACACCTTCGGGTACGCCATAGCTACCGTCGGATGGAACCGACATGGAAACCCAATCGCCGGCTGGTGTGCCCAACACCCACGAACGCACATGGTCCACTGCGGCATTTGCTGCACTTGCAGCCGAAGACGACCCGCGCGCTTTGATGACTGCTGCACCACGTTTTGCAACGGTAGGAATATACGTTTCTTCAATCCAAGTCTGATCATTCACGAGATCCGCAGCATTCTTGCCATCAACTTCGCAATGAAACAAGTCTGGGTATTGCGTCGTGGAGTGGTTGCCCCAGATCGTCATCTTCTTAATCGATGAAACTGGGCGCCCCACGCGTTGAGCCAACTGACTCATCGCACGATTGTGGTCGAGGCGGGTCATGGCAGTGAACTGGCGTGGGTCAATGTTCTTGGCGTTGTTCATCGCAATTGCAGCATTGGTGTTGGCTGGGTTGCCCACGACCAACACCTTGATGTTCTTTTTGGCATTGGCACTAATAGCCGCACCCTGTGGCTTAAAGATGCCACCGTTTGCCGACAACAAATCGCTGCGCTCCATACCCTCTTTGCGCGGCATTGCACCAACGAGCAAGGCAATATCGGTGTCACCAAACGCAATGTTTGGGTCATCGGTCATCACAACATCTACAAGATTTGGAAACGCACAGTCATCCAATTCCATTTTGACTCCACCAAGCGCACCAAGCGCTGGAGTTACTTCAAGCAATTGCAAAATCACCGGGGTGTCTGCGCCGAGCATCGCGCCTGATGCAACACGAAATAACAGGCTGTAACCAATTTGTCCGGCTGCTCCCGTGATAGTTACTCGTACTGGCGATTTTGCTGAAGATGTCATAACTGAAACACTACTTTCCTATTGCTTGCATGATGAGGTCGGCATACACAGCCTGACCTTCTGGGTTGAGGTGAATTTTGTCTCCGTATAAATATTCTGGATGCGCTTCGGCGATGGTGTACCAGTCAAGGATCTTGACATTGCCGTATTTGTCTGGCATTGCACGCAACAACACATTGTTTGGGTCTTGCCATTTTTTGCTGGGTACATGGTTCGTCACAAACACAACAGTGTCGACATCGGCTAATGGAACCATGATCTCGTCCAAAGTTTTTTGATCCACATAATTATTCGTTCCGAGATGGATAATCACAATTTCGCCAAGTCGATTGACCGACTTGAGGTAGTTGCAGATCTCGAGCGCCTGACGAAATGGCCTGCTCTTGAGCGCGTCAACCGTGATTCCACGTTCGGTCAACACGTTGGCGGCACCCAGCATCACTGAATCGCCAATGGCAATGATCTCGATGACTTGTCCGTCGAGTGTTGTTGTCGACGGCGAAGGCACAACAGTGTCTTGGCCACCGATCGCGCCCGACAACGTCGTTGCTGTTGAAACGGCAAGTGTCGTACTTGTCATCACATTGACAACACCGCTCTCTCCATCGGCGAGGCTCTGACCAATGTCATCCAACTTGATTTGTGCGGTAGCAAGACTGACCAAGGCGAAGATCGGTATCACCGCAGCGACGACGCCAATGGCAATAACACTCTGCCGTTTTTCTCTGTCTGACTCAAGTCGTGAATGGCGAAACTTGTGCAATGCTTCACGAAGGCCACCCGAGCGCACCGGCATCTCGATAAATCGATACGACACTTCGGTAACCACAAGCGCGAGCGCAAAGAGCAGAACAAACTCGACGACATTGAGTCCTCGACCTGCAAACCGCCGATAAAACTGAAAAATTGGCCAGTGGAAGAGGTACAAGCCATACGACCGCTGGCCGATGTACACCAAAACTGGGTTGCCAAGAACGCGTTTTGCCAACAATGTGTGCGGGTGCACAGCAGCGGCGATGATAGCGATACTGGCGAGCCCAACGAGTAGAAAACCACCCTGAAACAACGGTGCATAGCCACTTGTGCCGCCGTCGACGCCGCCCTCAACGACATCGTGGAAATTCCACAACATTGCAGCGAGCCCAATAACGCCCAACCACCCAACCACCGACACAATGAAGCGCTCTGATGTCGGATGATCGTTGTGAAACATTGAAGGTTTCCACCAGAAAGCAAGTGCCGAACCGATGAGTAAACCGCCAGAACGACCCAGAGTTCCCAAAAATAAAAAATCCACTTTTGAAACAGCGTGTCCCAGCAACGAAATATAGTGATCGGGGGTTTCGAGCACTGAACCATTTGCGCCTGGCTCAAATGTTTTTGCAACATAGACCGATACCGCAATTGACGCGGCAAAAAACATTGTTCCTAACAGCAATGGTCTGCGGCCAAACATCTTGAGTACCACAGCGATCAAGATCGGCCACACCAAATAAAACTGTTCTTCAACTGCCAGCGACCACAAGTGCCGAAGCGGCACAAATCCGAATGCACTGAAATACGATGTGCCAACCCAAATCTGAAACCAGTTAAATCCGTACACAAACGCCGCAATAACATCTCCGCGCAAATTGCCCAGCGTGTCACGCTCGAACAGCGAGCAATACACGGTCACTCCAAGCAGAAGACTCCACAATGCGGGCAATAATCTGCGAGCTCGACGCATCCAAAACGACTTAAAGTCAATTTTTCCGTTCTCATGCGCCTCGTTGATGAGCAGCATCGTGATTAAATAACCACTGATCACAAAAAACACTTCAACGCCAAGAAAGCCGCCGCTCACCCACGTCTTATTGGCGTGATACAAAATCACAGCGATTACCGCAACCGCGCGCAGTCCGTCAAGGCCTGGCAGATACCTCAGTGATTGTTGGCGATTCATTTACTACGAGCGTATTGTCCGAACGATCTCCGCCATCAACATGCCCGCTTCGGTGGGATTCAAACCAATCTGCACACCAGCCGCGCGCAATGCATCCATCTTGCCCTGTGCCGTGCCCTTGCCGCCCGAGACGATGGCGCCAGCATGGCCCATCTTTTTGCCAGCAGGCGCGGTCACGCCAGCGATGTATGCGCTCATCGACTTTGTCACGTGCTTGGTGATGAATTCTGCAGCCTCTTCTTCGGCTGAACCACCGATCTCGCCAATCATGATGATGGCATGTGTTTCTGGGTCTGCCTGAAACTGTGCGAGGCAATCAACAAACGAAGTGCCAGGCACTGGGTCGCCACCAATTCCAACACATGTACTTACGCCGATTCCTTGCTGTTTCAACTCATAGAGCGCTTGGTAGGTCAGAGTTCCGGAGCGAGAAACAATTCCCACGTTTGGTCCGCTTGCACTTGGCAGTTGTGCAATTTCGCCAGCAGTAATGCCGATGTTGCATTTACCCGGACTAATAATTCCTGGACAGTTTGGGCCAAGTAAGCGCGTGGCTGGATAATCGCGTTGCAGTGTGGCAAACACGCGAGCCTCGTCTTGTGCCGGCACACCTTCCGTGATGCACACGACAAAACCAATTCCGGCACGGGCTGCTTCAAGAATTGCTGCTGGTGCTGCTTTCGGCGGCACTGCAATAAACGATGCGTTTGCACCCGTTGCTGCAACAGCATCTGCGACCGAATCAAAAACCGGAATCCCCTCTACGTCTTGTCCGGCTTTTCCTGGTGTGACGCCACCCACAACTTGAGTGCCGTACGCCTTGTTGCGCAGTCCATGAAAGCGCCCCTGACCGCCAGTCAATCCCTGCACAATGACTTTCGTGTTTTGATCTACAAAAATTGCCATAGCGAGTTCTCCTACTTGGCCATCTCGACAGCGCAGCGTGCGGCTTCGAGCATGGTTGGTCGACTGGTGAGTTGTGATTCGGGAATTCCCGCATCAGCAAGAATCTTTCGACCCTCTTCAGCATTTGTGCCGTCGAGACGAATAACAATTGGTGCGCGTAGTGCGACTCGCTTCACTGCTTCGACAATTCCCTTGGCGACTTCATCTCCACGAGTGATGCCACCAAAAATGTTGATCAAAATACTCTTGACCTTCGGGTCCGAGTTGATCACTTCAAGTGCTGCCGTCATCAACTCGGCATTTGCGCCGCCGCCGATGTCAAGAAAGTTTGCAGCCGACCCACCCACCTGATTGACAACATCGAGTGTGCTCATCGCCAAACCAGCACCGTTGGCGATAATGCCGACCGTGCCGTCCAACCCGATGTATTGCAGATTCTTTTCGCGCGCAAGTTGCTCTCTGGCATCCAACTCTTCGGTCGCTGCATATTCGGCCCACTCTGGATGCCTAAACGATGCATTGACATCTAGCGACACTTTGGCATCAAGCGCATGAATTTCGCCGGTTGGTTTCAAAATCAGTGGATTGATCTCTGCTAAGTCACAGTCGCCCTGGGTAAAACAGTTGTACAACTTGACAAGCATGTCGGCAACGCCATCGAGTGCTTTGGCGGGAATCTTGGCATCAACACATGCACGATGTGCAGTTGCGAGCGAGAGCCCATCAATTGGGTTGATGTGCAACTTGACAATTGCGGTTGGATCTTTTGCGGCAACATCTTCAATCTCGACACCGCCTTGGGCACTCAACATCAATAAGTGCTGCTTTGCTGCGCGATCGAGCGTGAACGACGCGTAATACTCTTCGGCGATGTCTGATGCGTGTTCTACCCACACACGCTTGACAACATGGCCCTTGATGTCCATACCCAAAATATTTTTGGCATGCAAGCGCACTTCGGCTTCATCGTTGGCCAACTTGATTCCACCAGCCTTTCCACGACCGCCAACTTGCACTTGCGCTTTGACAACAACTGGATACTTTGCTGTTGCTGCAACAGCTACTGCTTCATCAACAGTTGTTGCTACTCCACCAGCAGATACCGGAATGTTGTACTTGGCAAAATACTGTTTGCCTTGATATTCAAAAAGATCCATTACTCTGCTTTCGTTCTTGTTCTGGCGTTTGCCGCTCTAGTGCTTATAGTTCTCGCGCGTCGAGCGTTTGCTCAAGCCACACCGCAATTT
>CAZHIN010000004.1:5460-9051 GCA_964532575.1 uncultured Acidimicrobium sp. | reverse complement strand
TCTAGTGCTTATAGTTCTCGCGCGTCGAGCGTTTGCTCAAGCCACACCGCAATTTCTTTGAGAGAAGTTCCTGGTCCAAATATTTCGCCCACACCCTGACTTCGCAGCTCAATCGCATCGGCGTCGGGAATTACTCCTCCACCAAAAACGAGCACGTCTCCAAGATCGCGCGCGCGCAGTTCTTCCATCACGCGTGGAAACAAGGTGAGATGCGCCCCCGACAACAACGACAACCCAACAGCGTCTACGTCTTCTTGCAGTGCGGTCTCGGCAATCTGTTCTGGCAATTGATGCAGCCCGGTATAGATCACTTCAAAGCCATGGTCACGCAGGGCGCGCGTAATCGTCTTGGCGCCACGATCATGGCCATCCAGGCCTGGTTTGGCCACAACAACTCGGTAAGGACGTTTCACGACTCTGCAACCTTACGCCCTTCATAGTGACCTATTCCAACCCGCAAAACGGTCGTCTTTTTGCCACAATCGGCCACACTAGAAGAATGGAAATACGGCTGCGCTCACCACTCGCTCGTGCGGTTCTGCCTATCGCGGGTGGTCTCCTCTTTTTTGTGGTGTTGTTCGGTGTCACGTGGGTCATGGCCACATTTGTCACAGACCGCAGCGAGCGACAGGTCGTTCTGGGCAACCGTACCTTTGTTGTGGGTCAAGCTGCCGATGTTGCCGAATCAATTTCCAAAAACGGTCCGATCCTCTATCCAGACTTGCGCGACGTCAATGGTAAGCGCTCAATCGTCATCGAGCACAACAGCACCGACCCATTACAAGGCTGGCAGGTCTACTACGCGTACCCCGCCGACAAGAGTGCCGATTGCTTGGTCGCCCAGATTAAAAAATCGCACACCTTCACCGACTGCACTGGTCGAACTTTGGACGTGAGTCAGTTGCAAAAACCGAGTGATGTCACTCCAGTTATCGAAGGTCAGACGACACTGCTCATTGACCTGCACGGTTAAAACCGCGCGCACATTTTTTAATTCGATTTTTTGAGCGGAGCCCATGCCAGCGAGAGGTGCTTAGTTCCCACCAATCGAAAACGAATTGTTGCTTCCGCTTTTTCGCCGGAGCCACGAATCTCGATAATTACACCTTCGCCAAATGTTGGGTGCTCAATGTCGTCACCAATGCGAAACCCGTGATTGGCATCTTGTTGCTGAGCCGATGACGCCGGAGCAACATTGGTGTTGTTGCGATTGAGACGTTGCTGTGGTGCGTATCCGCGATCAGCGTGCGAACGAAAGCTGTAGCGCTCCGAGTCAGCACCAGAGTCGACACTGCCCTCGCGCTGAATCAACTCGTCGGGAATCTCGCTCAAGAATCTGGATGGCGGGTTGTACTGCGTCGACCCATACAAGCTTCTGCTCCATGCATGGCTGAGCACAAGTTGTTCTTTTGCGCGAGTAATACCCACATAGGCAAGTCGCCGCTCTTCTTCCAATTCGACCGGGTCATTAAGCGCTCGGTTGTGAGGAAAAATGCCTTCTTCAACTCCAACGATAAACACAACTGGAAACTCGAGACCTTTTGCCGAATGCAACGTCATTAATGTGACGTGATTATCCGAATCCAGTTGATCGGTGTCGGCAACGAGCGCCACCTGCTCCAAAAATTCGTCGACCTGAGTAAATTCGGCAGCAACACCGATCAGTTCATTGATGTTTTCTTCTCGCCCAGCCGACTCCACCGTATTTTCGGCTTTCAATTCACTCATGTATCCGCCAGCATTCAGCGCGTGACGCAACACTGCACTTGGGCCATCAGCCAACAAGGCTTGGCATTCATCAATCAATTGATTAAATGCAGTTATTCCGCGCAGAGCAGCAGCGCCCACGCCAGCGTCGGCGGCTTTGCGCAGTGCTAGAGCAAATGAGATGCCGCACTCGTTGGCATATACGTCGAGTTTGCCAATAGTTGTGTCGCCGATGCCTCGTTTTGGCACGTTCAAGATTCGCTTGAGGCTCACTTCGTCAAGCGTGTTGTACGACAACCGCAAATATGCAAGTGCATCTTTCACTTCGCGGCGATCATAAAACTTGGTGCCGCCAATGACTTTGTAGGTCACGCCCCGATGAATAAGCGACTCTTCAAGCACACGGCTCTGAGCATTGGTTCGGTAAAAAATCGCGAAATCGCTCCATGGACGATGCTCGGAGTCGTGCACTTCTTTGAGTCGATTAACCACCCAGTTGGCTTCACCAAATTCGTCGTCTGCAAAATAGCGAATAACTTTCTCGCCCTGGCCCAAATCAGTCCACAAATCTTTGGGCTTGCGATCAATGTTGTTGGTTATTACAGCGTTTGCGGCATCCAAAATTGTTTGCGTGCTGCGATAGTTTTGCGCCAACACCACCGTGGTTACTTCAGGGAATGCATTTTCAAATTGCATGATGTTGCGAAAGTCGGCCCCACGAAATCGATACACACTCTGGTCGGTGTCGCCCACTACACACACGTTGTGATGGAGCGCGCCAAGCATAAGCACAATCTCGTTTTGCGCCATGTTGGTGTCTTGGTATTCGTCGATCAAAATGTGTTTGAATCGCTCTTGGTAGGTGCGCAACACGTCGGGGTGTTGACGAAATAGGCGCACCGTGTTGGTCAACAGGTCATCAAAATCCATTGCGCCGGCACGCTCAAGTCGCTTTTGATATTCGCGATACACATCGACATACTTTGCATCGATTGTGTTGTCCACCAACGAAGCCGCATCGTGCGGGATGACTAATTCGTTTTTCCACAGACTGATGCGCGCCTGCACTCCACGTGGTGTAAAACGCTTTGGGTCAAGACCCAAGTCGCGAATGCAATACCCCACCAAGCGCGTTGAGTCGCTTTGATCATAAATTGAAAATGTTTTTGGATAACCAATGTGCTCGGCTTGCGCGCGCAAGATGCGCACGCATGCAGCATGAAATGTGCTGACCCACATCTGTCTGGCCACTGGCCCAACGATTGCGGCTACTCGCTCGCGCATTTCTTGCGAGGCTTTGTTGGTAAACGTGATCGCCAAAATATGCATTGGGTGCGTACCCGTTGCAATGAGATGCCCGATGCGTTGTGTGAGTACGCGAGTTTTGCCCGACCCAGCGCCGGCTACAACAAGTAACGGTCCGCTTGGGTGCAACACAGCATCGCGCTGATCCGGGTTGAGCCCGTCCAGATCAATGGAGTGTGGGGGTTGAGAGTTGGTCACTAATTACGAGCGTTGCACAATACGCACCGGCAGCTTGCGTGGACCGCGCACTTGGCCAAGGCTCCACGTCACGGCATCGGCATTTGCTAGGTCAAACTTGGGAAACCGTGCAATAAAGACCTCAACGGCAACCCGCAACTCAAGACGTGCCAAGTTGGATCCCAAACAACGGTGAATGCCGAGACCAAAAGCGAGGTGGCGATTTTCTTCACGATCGATCACCACTTCGTCAGCGCGATCAAACACCTCTGGGTCGCGATTGGCTGCAGGAAATGGCAACAACACCGAGTCGCCACGCTTGACAGGGCAACCACCGATGGTGGCATCTTTGCTGACGATGCGTGCCATGGTGACCGGTGCATAGGCGCGCAACAACTCTTC
>CAZHIN010000004.1:0-5450 GCA_964532575.1 uncultured Acidimicrobium sp. | reverse complement strand
TGGAAGAAGTTCTGGTTCATTGACCATGCGTGCCAAATCAGATGGATACTGCGCGAGGTGCCAAATAGATGAGCCAATTGCGCTCCACGTTGTATCGATGCCAGCAACCATCAACAGAATGATCGTGCCCACAACGTGTGGTGGCGACAACGGCTGATCATAAATTTTTGCGTTGAGCAAAAATCCGATGAGATCATCTTTTGGATTCTCAATGTGATCTTGCACATGCTTTGCCAAATATGCATCAAGCTGTTCAAAACTTTGCTGACGCTCACCAAATGGTGCACCAACACCTTCGAGCACCAAGTGCACGGTGTCGCGGAAATAGTCGCTGTCTTCCACTGGCAAACCAAGCATGCGGGCAATCACGTACACAGGAATGTTTTGTGCGTACTGAACCGCCGCATCAACCGTGCTGGCATCGCCCATGTTGTCAATCAATTCATTGCACAAACGTCGAATCTCTGGTTCCCATTCATTGATCACCTGCGGGCTAAACGCTGGCAGCAACAAACGCCTTGCATCGGCATGAAACGGTGGATCAGAAGTGATCGGCGGTGCTCCACCTATTGGGGCGTTGGACACCCATTCATCCATCGGCGGCTTGTTTGAAAGCACTGCACCTTCAGACGAAAAATGATCGGTGTCACGCGCGATTGCTGACACATCTTCGTGTCGCACTGGCAACCATGCCCCGCCATAGCGATCGGTGTGCGCAACCGGGCAGGTTTCGCGCAACTCGTCCCAAATCTCGTGGACGTTGGCGTTATACGCGGGGTCGGCATGATCAAAATCAGTTGTCCAACTTGTTGCGGGCTTCACTTCGTACATGCCACAACTTTACTTGGGGGTGCGCCATACTTTCGTGTCGTGGCTTCGTTATTTATCTTGCTCCCCCCGTCGGAAGGCAAAGCCGAGGGTGGATCAACGGGCAAGCCGTGGCGCGAGTCTTCTGGTGCGTGCGGAAAACATTTAACCGCTCAACGAAAGGCGCTCGTCGATCGACTCCACGCGCTCAAAGGTGGTGACGCAACGCTGCTCGGCGTGAAGGGCAAGCATCTCGTTCGAGCACGCGACACCAACTCCTCGTTGCGCGGGTCGCCTTCACTGCCCGCTTATCAGCGATATACGGGTGTGGTGTGGGATCACCTCGACATCGCATCACTCACTGCACTACAGCGTGACCGCGCGCTCAGCAACATCATCGTGATCTCTGGTCTTCTGGGTGCAGTTGGCGCCAATGAACTCGTGCCCGACTATCGGCTCAAGATGGGTGCCAGGCTTGCACCATTTGGTCTGCTCTCGCGGTGGTGGCACGACGAACTCTCGGCCATGCTCAACAAAAAATTCAAAGGCGCTGTCGTCGTTGATTTGCTCCCCCAAGAACACCGGGCTGCATTCACTCTCGACACCGACATTGTGGCCAAACATATTGTGGTGGCAATCAACGAAAAATCGGGCAAGTCGGGCGGTCACGACGCAAAGGCCGCAAAGGGTCGGCTTGCTCGTCACCTTGTGCAAACCTGCACGTCAAGTTCTCAAGTAGCAAAATCGCTGCAGAGTTTTCGCGATCCGCGATTTGTTGTTACGAGTGATTTGGCTTGAGTTTTTGTTGTAAAAACTCAAGTACACGCAATACACCAGATTCTTTTACCTGCTCAGTCAGCACCGAGTGATCGCTCTTGGCAGAAGACTCAAACTCGACAGCGATAAACGCATCGCCGAGTAATTTTTGCAACGAAGCGAACCTCGTGCCCACAAGTTTGTCGCCAGTAAAGCGCAAGCCAAGCACTTGGCAGCCTGCTTCTGCGCGCTGCTTGATCATGATTTCATCATCCAGGCTCAGGCCCAAGTCGGCACTGCGAGCCGCGCCCATTGCAAATGGCAGTGAAGGCTGCGACAACACGGGTGCAACCATGATGTCGTCAACCATCATTCCTAATGCAAAGCCACCGCTAAAACACATGCCAATCGCGCCGACGCCAACGCCACCTAATTCATTGTGCATCTGTTTTGCTAATGCGCGCAGCCAATTAATCACCGGAGATTTTTGTCGCATCGCCAACGTGGTGAACTCGCGCGAGATGCAAATCTTGCTCATCGATTTGGCCATGTACTTGCCACTCGGCTCTCGACCGACTTCGCCCACCAACAGCGGCATCACTACCGTGAATCCTGCATCAACAACGCGCTCGGCAAATGCAAGCACACTCGGCGTGATGCCAGGTATTTCGTGAACAACCACAACGCCAGGGCCTGTTCCTTTGCGATACGTAGCGTGCGTAATGCCAGCAGAGGTAAATGAACTGCCTTGCCAGCCAAGTGGCGCGAGCGCAATATTTTTCTTCATAACTACTTTGGCCTCACAACGCCGACGATTGACGACCACGAAACTGCAGAAATTTTGACAACGTCACCCGTGCGTGGTGCGTGCACAAATTGGCCGTTACCCAAATACATGCCAACGTGGTGAATTGGGTAGCCCATAAAAATTAAATCTCCTGGTTGAATCGCAGCAGTTGGAATACGTGTGAGACCTGCGTACTGCGTTCGCGATGTGCGCGGAATACCCAAGCCTGCCACGCCCCACGCATACGAAGTCAAACCCGAACAATCAAATGCACTGCCAGGCGACTGTGCTCCAAAGCGATACCGCACGCCAAGTTGTGACAACGCTGCTTTAATCGCAACTCCAGCACGCGACGACGGAGCCGCAACATTGGCATATTTTGAGCCTGCAAATTTTGCTGCCTCCGACTTCGCTGCATCAAGTGCTGCCGACTCACGGCGTTGTCGTTCCGACTTGAGCAGCGAACCCAGTTCGCGCTCGGCTGCTGCTTGGCGTGCTTCATAGTCAGATGCAAGTGCTTCCGCAGCGCTCAATCGTGCGGCTGCGTAGTCGGCCAAATCGCTCGCTTTCTTCTGCTGCTTCTCGAGCTTTTTCTTTTCTTTCGTGAGATCATCAATCAAGCCCTGCAATGCATCGGTATTGCCTGCTCCGGTGTTGAGTGCAACCGAAGTCAGGTACTTCTTGCGCACCATGTCACTCAGCGAGTTTGTCGAACTCAAGATGCTCGACAAACTGTTCGACATTCCACCACGCACGAACGACTTCATCGCCACGGCTTTCAAATCTTCTTGCATTGCCGCAAGTTTTGCTTCGAGTTCAGCAATGTTGGCAATAGTCGCATCAATTTCTACTTGCAAGTCTTCTTGTTGATTGACTGCTTCGGCGTATGTTTCGTCCAATGCATCAATTTGGGCACCAATTTTGTCCAACTCGGCAATGATTTGGTTAACTCGCTGTTGTTGGTCGCCAGAAGACCCAGATGCGGGGCGCAATCCAAGAGCCTGAGCAGGCACGACGAGATAACCCACAGCCACCGAGGTGGTGAGGATGATGGCGGCCAACCGAGGCACACACCGGCGTACACGCCCAACGGCGTTACGAATCATGATGAAACCAGTCTACCGATTATTACCGTTTGATGTCAGAATTGATAAGGTCACAAAACCCTTGTGGTAATAGATGTGTGACCTATTCATACTCAATAGCAATAAAGGCAAAATGTTGGCTATTCAACGGTAGACACATCTCCAAAAAATGAATGTGTAACTTCTGTGGGGTATCTGACTTAGTTGGAAACAACACAACGGCATTACAACACGGACAATTTTGCAGCAAGAAACCTACCGACGGCCTTACTTCCAATGATGTTGAGATGATGATTATCTCGATACAAAATCGAATCACCCTGCGACATGCTACAGATTTTGTCGGAGCAAAAAGTTTCGTCAATACGTACATAATTCAGTCTGAATTCATTAGCCAAACGATTTAGAACATTGTCATAAATCATCCTTTGACGCTCAACGTCTTCAATACTCAAAATACAATCTGCACTCAATTCCCGCGCCAAACATTGAATAGGATTTAAGTTAAAAGTAGGAACATCACCGACCAATGTGACTGACTTACCAGCCTTCAGCAACGCCTTGATGGTTGATGAAAACCCCTCATAAAATCCTTCGTCTAACGGGTCAACCTTTTCCAGATAATACATCGTAAGGATGATTTGTTGAGTCTGGCCGTTAGATAAAAGCTCGTCAAAAATCGGTTTAAAGACCAAGTTTCCAACGTACGGCTCCCCATCTTGAATATAAAAAGCAAGATTTTTGTCGGGAAGATTCTCGGCCAATCCTAAGAACAAGTGCTCGGCGTGACTATCACCAAGTAGGACAATTTCTGGCGTGCCCTGATGAGACTGCTTGCAACGTAGAAATGGTCCGTAACTCAGAGCACTCTCGGCTACAGCCTTTGGCTCGCAATCGAAATACTTTTCATCTAGGTATTTATGAAATTCTTCTTGACCTATATCGCCTAGCAAAACTCTATCGATGCGATCGTCGAAACCATTTTTTGTATGCCCAAAATATCCGACGGAAACAAAAAACAAAGTAAACGAAAAACTCAGGGTAACGATCGTTCTTCCAGCAATTTTTCCACTCTTACGGAACGGAGCTTCAACATACTTCCAGCTAAAGTACGCAAGCACCAGAGCAAGCACTGAAAGTGCGAGAAACGCAGGATAACTAGGCTCGAGTAATGTCTTGTATCTGGCAAAAGCGAACAATGGTTGATGCCAGAGATACGCGCTATAACTAATTAATCCAATACCAACAAACGCCTTATTGCCAACAAACCTACCTACCGCAGTCTGTTGCGTAGCAAACAAGATAATCAGTACCGCACCTAACGTCGGCACAAGAGCATAAAGACCGGGAAATCGGGTTTCTTCGCTGAATGCAAAAACCGCGTAGAGAATTAAAACAACACCAAGCCATCCACATACTTCTCCAGTAGCCCTACTTATTTTTTTTCGATTAGTTTTATACAAGTAATAGGCAGCAATCGCGCCAATAATCAATTCCCAAACACGTGCAGGCAACAGATAATAGGCTGCTGCGGGCATTGCATATACCGCCCACTGCGCCGCAGCCAAACTAACAACGAACATTATTCCAAGCAATGCAACTATCCAGCGCTTACATAGCTTCCAGCAAAGCATTAGGAAAGGTGGAAAAAAAAGGTAGTACTGCTCTTCAACTGCCAAGCTCCAAGTATGCAATAGCGGCTTGAGTCCCGCTTCGGTATCAAAATAGCCACTCTCACGCCAAAACAAAATATTGGACGAAAAGGTAGAAACAGCAAACAAACTTTGCGAAAAATCTTTCATATCGCGTGGCAACAACCAGAACCAAGCAAATGGAATACACACAAGCATTACAAGAAACAATGCTGGCAGAATGCGCCTTGCGCGCCGTTCATAAAAATTCAGAAAGCTAAATTGATTTTTTTGTAAGTTATCGATGATTATACTCGTAATTAAGAATCCACTAATGACAAAGAAGATATCGACGCCGACAAAGCCCCCGCCAAAAAGACTAAA
>CAZHIN010000003.1:18211-51575 GCA_964532575.1 uncultured Acidimicrobium sp. | reverse complement strand
CGGGGCAAACCGCAGCGCACAACTCGCAGCCAATGCACTTTTCCATGCCGTCTTCATAACGGTTGAGCACATGACGACCATGCAGGAGCTCTGGCTTGTCAATCTTTGCGTCCATCTCTTGCGCACGATTACTCGCTTCACCGCTCTTCGACTTGTTCATCGACTTGCGACGCACGCGCCCGCCCGAATATTGAGTGGTCACCTGATTTTTCTTACCGCGCTGACGAGCGGTAACAAGGAAGCCTCCGAAGTAACCCATTAGAACATTGACCCTTCGGTTTCGCGTTGCTTGGCACTCACTTTGAACGCCGCTTGCAACAGCGCATAACTTGCACCAAGAATCGCAACTGAAACTGCAGTAACAACGAACGTATTCCAACCCTGGTCACGACCGAGGCGCTGTGCTGCGATCAACATAAACCAACCAAGTGAGGCCGGAATCAACACTTTCCAACCCAAGTCCATCAACTGGTCGTAGCGGAATCGCGGCAACGTAGCGCGCAGCCAGACATATATATAGAGAAACACGAGCACTTTGGCAAACAACCAGATGGTGCCCTCAATACCGTTTGGAATAAATGGAATATCGAGAACTGTGCCGCGGAATGAGATGGGCTGTGGACCACCAAAAAACAGCGTGACGATCAGCGCGCTCATGGTTACGGTGTTCATGAACTCGGCAAGATAAAACAACGCAAATCGGATGCTCGAATACTCGGTATTAAAACCACCAACCAATTCTTGCTCGGCTTCCACCAAGTCGAATGGAGGGCGATTCAGTTCGGCAGTTGCTGCGATGAGGAAGATCGCGAACGGAACGACCCCTGTAGCAACAACATTCCAGTTACCGATCGAATTTTGTGCTGCAACAATGCCACTTGTTGAGAGCGTGCCGGTCACTAAGAAAACTGTGCCGAGTGAAAGACCTAGCGCGGCTTCATAACTGACCATCTGCGCCGACGCACGCACCGAACCGAGCAGTGGATATTTTGAACCGCTCGACCAGCCGGCCAACATAATGCCGTAAACAGCAATAGCCGAGATCGCAAGCGCAAACAGCACACCAACCGGCGGGTCTGCAAGCTGCACACGAGTGGCATGACCAAACCAGGTGACCATGCCGTTGTTTCCATCGCGAAAGTCGCCACCGAGCGGAATAATTGCAAACGACAAGAACGCAGGAACGAACGACAAGAACGGAGCGAGCTTAAACACAAACCGATCTGAGCGATCCGGAATCAAGTCTTCCTTGAAGAACAACTTGATGCCATCGGCAAGTGTTTGCAGTAATCCGAATGGGCCTGCTTTGTTTGGACCGATGCGGTTTTGCATTCCAGAGATCACTTTGCGCTCGAACCACACCATCAACATGGTGGCTACAAGTCCGGTTACAAAAACAGCGAGCACTTTAAGAAGCACTATCACGAGTGGTACCCATAGCAAATCGCCGTTGAGCAACGGATCTATCGCGAATACTGCGCTCATGACATCTTCTCGATCTTGAGATCAATCACATCTTTGGTCACGTCTAACAACTCGCGCACATCGGAACCGCCCAAATTGATTGGCAACCATGCGGTGCCGCGCAAGACGTCGACAGACTCTTGCAATGGCATCACGATTGTGCCGCGCGGCGAAGTGACACGCACCGACTCGCCTACTTGCGCACCAATGCGCGGCACGTCGAGTGGATGAACAATGACTGCGGAAGCCACGCCAAGCGTTGCCAGCGACGGGCTCTTGGCCGTGCCGATTGCATTGTCGTACAACTTGCGAGAAACAACAGCGCGATAGTCGTACGAGTTGCGCTCGTTGCTTGCGCCATCAGCACGAGTGAGGGTTATTGCAGTTGGATGCGCGATGATTACTCCGTCGTGCTCTACTGCATGAGTGTTGATAGCGGGTGCAAACTCACTCACCTTGGAAATCATTGCGGCATGAACTTCGCCGTACGACGAAAAACCCAAATCGTGAGACGTTGCTGTGCCTAACTCGACTGCAATCATCCAGTCTGGTCGCGCAGTGCCAACCGGCGTGATTGACTGTGCAACATTGCTGATGCGACCTTCAAGGTTGGTGGTGGTGCCTTCTTTTTCGCCGTAGGCACTGGCTGGCAACACAACGTCGGCAAGTGCCGACGATTGTGTAATAAAAGTGTCAATGGCGATGATGTTGCGTGCACCCGACAGACCGCGACGAGCCAAGTCGGCATCCGGAACATCGGCAAGTGGATCGGCGCCGAGCAACACTAAGCATTCGATCTTGCCTGCTGCGGCTGCTTCAAGAATCTCGGCTGTCGACTTGCCGCCATTGCGAGGCGTGAGCCCTGCAGTGATTGCGCCACGAACATTGCCGCGACGCAACACGGGAAGCACTGTGGCATGTGGTGCCATGTGCAGCACTTCAGCGAGCGCATGAATCACAGACTCTTCGGATTCAGCCAAGTTCATGCGACCAACAATGACAACGACCGATCCGCTTGCAACTTGTGCCATGAATGCAGCATCGGTGGCAAGTGCTCGCAGTGCTGCTGCTGTCTTGCCTGGCTCGACATGTATGTTCTTCCACGCCTTACCCGCTAGTCCTGTTGCGCGTGGCGTAACTTCAACAACACGACCAGTGCGTTTCTCGGCAGCATGGCGCACGCGTAGATATAACACTGGCAACTCTTCTTTTAAGTCTGGGGCGAGCAAGATAATGGTCTTTGCTGTATCGATGTCGGCGATGGTTGCTTGAGGCAACGAAAACACTTGGGGTGGAAGTCCGTCTGCGAGTTGTGAGTCGCGCGAGTCGACACCCAGTGCATCCGCAAGTTGTGCCCACGCAAATGCATCTTCGTTTGTGCCGCGCGCGCCGCCGATAATGGCAACAGACTGTGGGCTGACAGTGAGCGCAGTGCGCACCATGCGAGCAGCCGAATCGATCGCGACCGACCAACTCGTTGCACTCAAGTTGCCACTCGCATCTTTGATTAACGGAGTCGCGAGACGATCTGTTGAGTTGATGGATTCAAAATTGAAACGGCCCTTGTCGCACAACCATCCCCAGTTGACAGGCTGACTGTCGACACCCTGATAGCGAACCAACTCATCGCGACTGCTTTGCACCACTGTGCGGCAACCAACCGAACAAGTTGTGCACGTGCTTTCAACATGCTCGATGTCCCATGGGCGAGCCTTAAATCGATATGGCTTTGCGGTGAGCGCACCAACTGGACAAATTTGCACAGTGTTACCCGAGAAGTATGAGCTAAATGGCTCGTCGGGAAACGTCATTACTTGTGTGTTGTTGCCACGACTCGTAAACGAAATCAACGCATCGCCAGCAACTTCGTCGGCGAAGCGCGTGCAACGATCGCACAAAATGCAGCGTTCGCGATCGAGATACACATTGTCGCTAATGGCGATTGGCTTTTCGTAGTGACGCTTCTCTTCAACAAAGCGGCTTTCGCCAGGGCCATGACTAAATGCTTGGTCTTGTAACGGGCACTCGCCACCCTTGTCGCAGACCGGACAATCGAGCGGATGATTTGCGAGCAACAATTCGAGCATGCCCTCTTGGGCTTTTTTGACGCCTTCAGTTGCAGTATTAACAACTTGACCATCTGCAACTGGCGTCATGCACGACACCACCATCATTGGGCCGCGTGGGCCAACAACTTCAACAAGACACTGGCGACACATGCCCACCGGTTCCATGCGTGGGTGGTAACAAAAGCGCGGAATGAAATCGTCTGTGCGGTCGGCTGCCGCAATAATCATCTCGCCCTTGCGTGCAGCAACGACTTTGCCGTTGATCGTGACGCTGACCGCATTTGGATCGGCAACTGGCTCTGGCGCTGTGGTGTTTGAATCGACTGTTGTCATGTCTATGCCCACACCGTTGGTGGAGTTGAAACTGCAGTTACAGGAATGGAGATGCGCTTCACCAAACGAGCCTCAAATTCGCTGCGGAACAAGGTGATTGCAGAGTGCAACGGCGCAAATGCAGATGGTCCAACAAAACAGATCGTTGTCATCTTGTAAGGAAATGGCACAGCATCTAATCCTAATTTTTGGTTGGATGCGTGCGGGAAGTCTCCTGGGCAGATCATCGCGCCAACTTCAAGAATTTGTTGCAAGTCGGCTTCTGTACCCGTGCCGTTCACGATGCGGGTGAGGATGCGCTCGAGCCAGGTGCCGCCTTCGCGACATGGCGTGCACTTGCCACACGATTCATGCGCATAAAAGTGCGTGAGCGTGAGCGCTGCAGCCGGAATGTCGGTGGTGGAATCCATCACCATGATTGCGCCAGAGCCAAGCATCGAACCCGCTGGCCCAACCTGGCTTGCTTCGAATGGCAAGTCGAGTTGGTCAGCCGTAAACCAAGGTGCCGAACCGCCGCCTGGCACAAATGCTTTGAGTTCGTTGTCGTTGCGAATACCGCCACAAAACTCTGCTCCGTACAACAAGTCTCTAAATGTTGTCGTGCCGTTGATGATTTCAAATACTCCAGGATTTTTGACGTGCCCCGACACTGCAACCATGCGAGTACCAGGTGAAGTCTTGGTGCCAATTGCGGTGTACGCCTCGGCGCCATTGACCATCAACCAAGGCAAGTTGGCAAGCGTCTCAACGTTGTTGACGATTGTTGGTTGACCGTACAAACCATTTGCTGCTGGGAAAAAAGGTGGCTTGAGTCGTGGCATGCCGCGGTTGCCTTCAAGGCTCTCGATTAACGCGGTCTCTTCGCCAACTACATAAGCGCCGGCACCCCAGTGCAACACGATGTCAACAGAGAACTTGGAACCCAAAATATTTTTGCCAACATAACCAGCCGCATAAGCCTCATTGAGCGCAACAGCAACACGCTCTTGTGCAAGCGCCATCTCGCCGCGAATGTACAAGAAGCACTGCGACAAACCGGCTGCATAACACGCGATAAGACAACCTTCAATGAGTTGGTGCGGATCGCGCTCCATGAGCAAACGGTCTTTGTATGTGCCAGGCTCGCTCTCGTCGCCGTTGACAACCAAATATTTTGGAAACACTTGCTGCGGGGTCAAGCCCCACTTTGTGCCAGCAGGGAAACCCGCACCACCACGCCCAAGCACAGTTGCACTCTTGACTTCTTCATGTACATCGGTTGCTGCGCGACCAAGAGCCTTGCGCAAACCGGCATAACCACCTGTGGCCAAAAAGCGTTCAAGAGTAAACGAGTCGGCATGCTCGAAGCGCGATGTAACAATCTTTGGCCTGTCGCCTGCAACAAACCCAGCAGCGTGTGGATATCTATTAGCAGTTGTCATAACGCTGCCTTACCGTCCATCCATACTGGATTCTGAGGTGCGAGTTCTGGTGCCACTGCCCCAACGCCGCGATCGGCCGGAATACGCTGGCGAATTCGTGCAACAACTCCATGCGCAGGAATCTCGTCTGACAACTTGCCGTTCTTGAGATCATCAATCAACGTGTCGAAGTCGCTGTTGGTGACTTTGTAGCGAAAGCGGTAATTGACTTGCAGCGTAGGTGCCTCGGTGCACGCCGCCTGACACTCTGCATGAGCGAGAGTAAACATTCCGTCTGCGGTCGTACCGCCAGCTTTGACACCCAACTTGTGTTCGGCGTGATGCATCAAGTCGCCAGCACCCATCAGCGCACACGACATGGTGCCGCAGATGTTGACAAGATATTTGCCAACAGGCTCGAAGCGAAACATCTCGTAAAACGTTGCAGTTCCGTACACTTCGGCCGAAGTAACACCGACAAGTTCGCCCAAGTGCACCATTGCCTCGCGCGTGACGTATCCATTTTGTTCTTGTGCAAGATGCAAAAGCGGAATGAGCGCCGACTTTGGTCGTGGGTAACGAGCAATAATCTCGAGAGCGGTTTTGATGTTGGCTTCATTGAGACGGCTCATCTGTCAACCTCACCTAGCACTGGGTCAACTGACGAAATCACTGCAACCGCGTCGGCCACGAGTCCGCCACGCATCATGTGTGGCAACGCTTGCACGTTGACAAAGCTTGGAGCGCGCACGTGCATGCGATACGGAGTTGGGGAACCGTCGCTAGCGATATAACAACCGATCTCGCCTCGTGGGCTTTCGATCGCCACATACACTTCGCCTTCAGGAACCTTGAATCCTTCGGTAAAAATCTTGAAGTGGTGAATCAATGCTTCCATTGACTCGTCGATGCGGGCGCGAGGTGGTGGCGTGACCTTTTTGTTTTGAATGCGGTAGTCGCCACCAGGCATCTTGTCGAGAATTTGGCGAACGATGCGCATTGACTCACGAATTTCGGCCAAGCGAATTGCATAGCGATCAAACGCATCGCCATAACTGCCGACAATGACATCAAAGTCAACATCTTTGTAATTGAGGTATGGCATGTCGCGACGCAAGTCCCATGCCAAGCCGGTCGAGCGCAAGATTGGGCCAGTGGCACCAAGCGCTATCGCTTCATCACGAGTAATCACTCCAACACCCTGCAAACGCTCGCGCCAAATTGGCTGACCAGTCATCAACGTGTCGTACTCATCCAATCGCGGGCCAAGCATCTCGAGAATCTCGAGCACGTCATCGCGCCAACCAGCAGGCAAGTCGGCCGCGACTCCACCAGGGCGAATGAAGTTGTGGTTCATGCGCAGGCCCGTAACTTTTTGGAAGAAGCGCAACACCTCTTCGCGCTCGCGCCAGCCGTACAACATCATCGACACGGCACCGATGTCCATGCCGTTTGAGGCCATAAACAACAAGTGGCTACTCATGCGATTCATTTCTGATAACAACATGCGCATCCACACCGCGCGCTCAGGAATATCGCCATCGATACCAAGCAACTTTTCGGTTGCCATTGAGAAAACAAGTTCGTTATTTAAAGGCGATGCGTAGTCCATACGAGTGACGTTGGTGCCACCCTGCATAAATGTGAGCGACTCGCCAGTTTTTTCCATGCCTGTGTGCAGGTAGCCAATGATTGGCTTGCAACGCAGTACTGTTTCGCCCTTCAACTCGAGCATCAGTCGCAACACTCCGTGAGTTGATGGGTGCTGCGGGCCCATGTTGATGATCATTGTCTGATCTTCGCCAGGGTCTGCCTCGACTTCGGCGAGCAATGCAACGTCTGCTTCGCTCATGCGCAACACTGCGCCGACTTCGCGCATTACTTCTTTGGCCGTGAGTTCGCTGCGCGAACGCAGCTCTTGGTTGCCCTCAAAAGTTCCGGCAGAAACAACCGTGCTCAAGAGGTCGCTCATGATGCACTGCCCTTAAATTGCACAGGAATACGGCCCTGCGAATAATCTTTGCGCAGCGGGTGACCGTCCCAATCTTCTGGCATCAAAATGCGCGTTAAGTCTGGGTGGCCATTAAATGTGATGCCGAACATGTCAAACACTTCGCGCTCCATGGCCTCGGTGCCAGGGTACAAATCGAATGCCGAGTCGATTGACGCATCTGACTCGCTCACTTGTGTGCGCAACCGCAAGCGAGAGCGATCGCGCATTGACAACAAGTTGACAACAATTTCAAAACGTTCTGCAGCAATCGCTTCTGGCAACGTGCGCCCAGGGTGGGTCAAGAAATCAACGGCGGTGAGATCAACGCACATTGTGTACGAATCGTCGATCAACTTGCGAAGCGTTGCAATATAGCGATCCTTCGGCACAAACAACACGTTCTGTCCGTGTGATTGACCCAATGCACAATCGTGCAACACGTCGGATGACATGATCTAGCGCTTTCCAAGAACAACAGGAGTGAACGTGCCGGCGGCAATTTCTTGAATATGCACATTGGCACCTGCACCCGTTGATTTGCGGCGGCTCATGATCTCACCGTCTTCAATCAGTTGATGCAATGTTTCGATCGCATGGATAAGTGTCTCTGGTGTTGGAGGACAACCTGGCGCATACACATCGACGGGGACAATCTGATCAACACCCTGCACAATTGCGTAGTTGTTAAACATGCCACCGCTACTTGCACATACGCCCATCGAGATCACCCATTTAGGTTCCATCATTTGGTCGTACACCTGTCGCAACACTGGCGCCATCTTTTGGCTCACGCGCCCAGCAACGATCATGATGTCGGCTTGGCGTGGTGAAGCACGAAACACTTCCATGCCAAATCGTGCAAGGTCGTAATGCGCTGTTCCTGTTGCCATCATCTCGATTGCACAGCAAGCAAGCCCAAAAGTTGCGCCCCAACTTGAGCGCGAACGCGACCACTTGACTACATCTTCAATGCGCCCTGTTAAAAAGTTGTGCTCAAGACCACCAAGGCCATCGTCCATCACATTGCGCACGAGACCCATCAGGCTGCTGCCCCATTGTCGTCTTCGCGACCATCGAAACCAACTCGTCGCACCGTGCTGAGCACCGTGCGACTTGGTGATTTCATCTCGTCATTATTGTCGAGATCGAGTCGCACTGCTTTTTTGATCGGACCCCAATCGAGTGCGCCGCGCGCAATCGCGTAAACGAATGCAATAAAAAATACGGCGCTGAATGCAACCATCTCAAAGAATGCATACGAGCCCAACGCCTGTCGACTCACTGCGTACGGATAGGCAAAAATAATTTCAATATCGAACATGATGAACAGCATCGCAATGATGTAAAAACTCACCGGAAAGCGCTCTGGTGCATCGCGACCAGGCACAATGCCGCATTCGTAGGGTGCGGATTTTGCACTGTTTGGTCGTCGCGGTGCAAGCAACATCGATGCAACCGAACTTAAAGCACCAAAGATGATGGCAAGAGCCATCAACACAACGATTGGAAGATATTGGCCCACGACTTGGCTATGCCTTTGCGGGCAGAGTCTCGCTGCTCATATTTGCTCGCAACTGCAAGTCGCGGCGATGGAGCAACCAGCACAACATCAAGAAGATCAGGCCAGAACCGAACGTAATAAACATTGCGGGTTGGCGCTTGGCACCCAAGTCACGCAACATGTGCACATAACGATGCGGCTGGGCGGTGTCGACTACTGGACGCGCAGGAGCACGACCTGGCTCAACGCGCTGTGGCACCACCGGTGCAACTTCAACAAGTGCATATCTTGGCTTGTGAAAGAACGCAAAGAAGTCGAGTGAGTCATTGATCTTTGGCCAACGCTCGCCACCGCGATCGTAGACGGCTACCGACAGATACGAACCGGCAGGAAACTCTTTTGCTTCGAGTTGCAAAATCGCATCTGATGCAGCAACTGCTTGACCACGCTGCGGATCCGCTTCGTCTAACAAATGCCAACCCTCTGCTTGCAGTTCGGTTGAAACCGTTGCAGCGTTTGCTACTGGATCAGCACCAAGTGTTGGTTCGGCCTTCAAAATTTCTGCGCCGACTAACAGCGATGAGTCGCGCACAATCGTGACGGGTTCGGCAGCATGCCAAAACGGTGTTGGTCCTTTAAGTCCAATGCCGTATGTCCACCAAATTGCGCCCATCGTCATCATCCAACCAAAGAACCCAGCGATGACAATCAAAAATCCGAGTCGTGCGCCAACGTTGGTGCCAACAACTAAGTACGTGCCACCGATCAGCACGGCTACTGCAATAAGAACGACAACGATGCCGCGCAGCTCTGGCTGCCAATTCACTGCAACAAGTGTTGACAACATTTAGAGACCTCTCACGTAGTCGACAATGGCCGAAATTTGTGACTCTGTGAGCATCGCGCCGAAAGCAGGCATACGACCACTGCCCTGACCCTGCTCGCCATAACGCTTTCCGTATTCGCTGCCGCCATTAATGAAAGCAACCATGTCAGATTTTTGTGGAAACTGACGCACAGCCGAACCACCAGTGAGGTTTGGCCCAAACGCGCCGCCGCCGGTGATTTGTGGATCACCATACGACCAGCCCTTGGTGTGGCAACGTGCGCATGAGAAGTTTCCGCTACCTAAATCCAAATTGAACAACGCCTCGCCCAGTGTTTTATAAGTGCCTGCTGCAACCAATCGCTCGGCTTCAGCCTGAATTGCATCCTGAGTTGCCTTTGGCAAATGCCCACCATCACAAATCCGAGGATCATCCGTTGCTACTCGACAATCTTCGCGAGGAATTTGAATGCCCTTTAAATACGTGAGCACTGTTTGAATCTGTTGCTCGTTCATTGGTCCGCCACCTACAAGACCCCATGGTGACATCGGCGAGAACGGACGACCGTAATTGAGAATGAAACGAATCTCTTCTTCGCTGAATCGGTAATAAATGGTGTTAATTGCGGGCGCTTTCCAACTCACTTCTTTCACTTCGCCAGTTTTGGGATCAGTGATCGCATAAGCAGCAGCACCACCAGGACCCTTCATTCCGCCGTGACAACCTGCGCAGTTATATCCGCCGTCAGCAGTTGCGGCAAACAACTTGCTACCCCAGTGATCGAACTGGTGATCCCACTGCTTGATTGCTCCCGCTTCACGACCTGGCTCAAGGATCCAATACAACGGCAAACTGATGGTCACGACCACCAAAAACAAAAGACCAATCAACTGGGTGCGCTCGATTTTCTTTCCTTCGAGAATTTCGTCGTCGTAATACGGCTTACGGTTCGCAGCAAGAGTAATTTCTGAACCAATTTCGGCACGACTACGACGAATGTTGGTAAGACCGTAGACAATCCAACCGCCAAGTGCGATCACCAAAATAATCCACGCAATATTTGATGTAATGACAGCAATCATTAGTGGCCTCCTGCAGTGCCGACACAGTGTGGACCTTCGGCTTCTTGACCAGTTGTATTTGTGCCAATCGGTGGTCCACCAAAAACCGCTCCGGTGTCAATCACCACAATGTCATTGGCAACCGAAACTCCAAAGCGATCCATGCCACGAGGCGCTGGTCCACCTTTTTTCTCGCCAACTCGGTTGTACTGCGATCCATGACAAGGGCACTCAAACCATTGCGAGCTCACACAGTTTGGAACACGGCAACCGAGGTGCGGACACTTTTGGTACAGCGCAATAATTCCGGCTTCCATTCCTGCATACACAGGCGCTTGTTTTCCGTACGCAACTTTTGCTTTTGACAATCCCTCTTTCGGGTATTCTGTCACCCACGAACGGGCTTGCGGTACATAATAAAAACCCTTGTTGGAGCGAATCTGACCGATCACCGTGTCCAGATTGCCGATCGCAATTTTTGAACCGAAGCCACCAGACGATTTTGTCCACAAAAATGCGATCAGAGCCGCACCAAATGCACCAAGGCTTGCACCCAACAATGCTCCAGTTGCGCGATTTAAAAATTGTCGTCGTGCCACACCGATTGCTTCGGCATCTGGTGGAGACCATGGCTCAACGTCGGCGATTGGACGAGTAGCGATAGCGGTGTTGCGAGCAATGATTGCGGCACGCTCAATTGCGCGGCCAGTAACTTCGTCTGGATTGACTTTGCCCACGTCCTTACGGCGAGTCTCGCGCTTGAGTGCACCAACTCCGCGTGAATCATTGCGCTTGACCGAAGTGAGTACAAGCGCAAGCCCGAGCACGATAAGTACTCCGACTGCGAGGGTGATGATGGTGGTCGTGTTCATATATAGGTGTCGCCTTAGAGATCGAAGAAGATTCCGTCACGCCATGGGAACGTGAAGTTGAAGCCAGGACCACGGAAGAACGAGCCGATGATCACGAGCACGGCCCAAAACATCAAGTGCACTGTGAAAATACTGGTCAGGAACTTGCGATCCTCTGGTTTGGTGGATGGATTGCGGTCCATGTACGGAGCGAGCATTAATGCAATAAGCGCAACACCAGGAATTGTTACACCAGCGATCATTGGGTGAAACATGGTGAGCAACTCTTGCAAACCCAAGAAGTACCACGGAGCCTTTGACGGGTTTGGTGTTTGGTTGAAGTTTGCGGCTTGCAACAACGGCGCATTAACAAACCACGAGAACATAAAGGTAAACGCGGTGCATGCAAGTGCTGCAACAAATTCTGGACCAAGCAAGTGCGGCCATGTGTGTACTTTGTCGACTGGCACTGCCTTGACATCTTGAATCGAGCCAGACTTAACAACTGTCAACAAGCGCTGCGTATGTCCGCCAGGGCCAGTGCCAAGCGGCGAGTTGCCGTTTTGCGCAGTAGTAGCAACACCAGTTGCAACACGTTCAGCAACAGCCACTCCTGCACCACCTTCTTTGGCTGCCTTAGAACGATTGAGCAACTCTTCAGGAATACGCGAATCTGATGTCGCGCCACTTGCTGCATCGCCAGCACCACTGTCAGCTGCTGCTTTGTCGCGGGCGGCTTGCGCACGCTTGAGAAGGTGTTCTGGTATTTCGGTCATAGCGGCCCCGATATTCCGCCGTCTTTACGCACTCGCCAAAAGTGCACGGCAAGAAAGATGACAGTGATAAATGGAAACAACAACACGTGCAACACATACCAGCGCAACAAAGTTTCGGCACCGATCTCGACGCCACCGAGCAATACAAATCTCACTTGAGATCCAATGACCGGCGAATACCCCATCATGTTGGTACCCACCGTTACTGCCCAGAGTGCAAGTTGATCCCACGGCAACAAGTAGCCAGTGAACGAAAGCAGCAATGTGAGTGTGAGCAAAATTACGCCAATGACCCAGTTAAATTCGCGTGGCGCTTTGTATGCACCGTGGTAAAACACGCGTGCCATGTGCAAGAACACACTCAGCACCATCAAGTGAGCACCCCATCGATGCATGTTTCGAACCATGAGCCCAAACGTCACTGAGGTTTGTAGTGACTGAATGTCTTGCCATGCATTTGTGGCGGTAGGTCGATAAAAAAACATCAAGAAAATTCCAGTAACCGTGAGCAAAATGAACAAGAAGAAGCTCAATCCACCAAGGCACAGTGTGTAACTGACTTTTACTGCGTGACGCTTCACTTTCACTGGGTGCAAGTGATACAGCACCGAGTTCATAATCACATACGAGCGGTTACGTGGCGAGTCTGTGTAACCCTTGCGGAAAATTGAGCCTGGGCGGAATATCGAGTTCCATGCCTGGCTGCCCTTAAGCGATTCGTTTACTTTTGTCGCGCGCTCTTTCAGAGTCACTTTTGGTCGCTCATCAAGTGTTAGTGCCATAAATATTCTCCGTCTCAATCAGTCTTCTAGAGCCGCATCCCGTAGCCGTAGCCATGGTTTGCCGTACGTGTGTGAAAGTCTCCTGTTGCAACTGGTTCGCCAACTTTGCCCATGATGATCACGCCGGTTGGGCAACGATCAACACACAGTGCACACCTCGTGCACACGTCGTCGTCAATGATGAACAACACGTTGTCGGATGGATCGTCGCCGGGCTTCTCGGTGTTTTCGGCAACAGCAATGGCTTCGGGTGCAACCATGTGGATGCACTTCCATGGACAAATATCCACGCAGCCTTCACACATGATGCATTCGCTTTGATCAATGTGAATGAATTGTTTTGGCTTAACAGCCTTTGCAAGATACGCAGCATCGACCTCGACGAGTTGATACTCGTCGGACCATTCTGGCATCGGTGGGTTGGCGTCGGTCTTTGTCATGTGTGATCAGGCCTTGCGCACCAATGGTCGACCGTATGAAGATGTTTCTACTTCTTTTGTTTTTACTGCTCCACGCTTTTGCCACCAAGCGAAGATCAGACCCAGCACGACGAAGTAAAAAACATGGATAACAACGACGATGATGTCGCGAATTGCTTCAAAGCTCACAGTGAATGGAAACGGTCCACCAAAAGCCTTTGGCTTCAAAATGTCAAACGGACCAAAAATAACTTTGTCCTTGCGCCAACCCAAATTTTTGTCAGCATGGTCAATCCACTGGTGAGGAACAACACCGAACGAGATGAACATAACGGCGAATACATACGTCGCTCCAAACATTGCTTCGCCCCACGTTGCTTTGCGATCTGCCGGGCGACGCCTACCAACAGCAATGATTGCTGCAATTAAAACAAGAGTAAGGAAAAACGAAAACAAGAACGCTTGGTTCATGCCAGGCCACCTCAAGATGTCTATTGCCAGCATGGTTCGCAGGGGTACCTTTCCTCATCTATTTCAGTTCAATTACTTCTCAATTCCGAAATAAGGCTAGTCGGGCAAGGTACCGAGTGGCGAAAACTGCCGAGTTCGTGCAATCGTGCGCCCTGTGACTTGTAACTACCCATGTGTCCCCCACCTCGGGTCATGCGTTCTTGAATTGGACCAAATTTGATTTAGAGTGGACGCCGTGACCGAGATACCCGAACACCTGCTCAAGCGATCTAAGGACCGCCAACAGTCGGGCGCAACTCCGTCAACTGACGTTGCAGCCGCCACACCTGCTTCGGCTCCCGCGGCAGTCGAAAAAGCAGTTGCACCAGTTGCACCACCGGTTCTTCCCGATCCTGCCTATGTTGCCGCAGCCAAGTCGCGCAAAAAAATTCCTTTCTGGGCGATGGCCACATTGAGCCTGCTTCCCCTGTGGGCGTTTATGTACGTGGCTGCTCTCAAGCCACAAGAAAAAGTTGTTCAAGGACCACTTGCAATTGGTGCCGCAGTGTATGGCTCGTGCGCTGGCTGTCACGGTGCCGAAGGTCAAGGTGGTGCAGGTCGCGTGTTGTATCAAGGTGAAGTTCTAAAAACTTTCCCAAAGATTGAAGACATGTTGAACTTCGTGTACACAGGCAGCCAGGCGTACTCTGCTGCCGGCATCAAGGTCTACGGAAATCCAGACCGTGAAGGTGGCGCTCATGCTCCGCTTTCGTACAACGGCAACCCAATGCCAATGCAAGGCGAAAAAGCTGGTGGCGCGCTTACTGAAGCACAAATTCTCGGTGTGGTGTGTCACGAGCGTTATGCAATTAGTGGTGCAGACCCCAAGGATGAAAAGTGGGCTGCTGAATACAACACGTGGTGTTCGCCAACTTCAGAAATTTTCTTGGCTCTCGAAAAAGGGTCTACATCATTTGCAACTATTGACAAAGACTTTGCAATGCTGACTACGCCTCCTGCGCATGTCGGCATTGAGCCGCGCAAATCCGGCGAGTAACGGGTCACTTTTTACAAGTTGACAGACGATGGCGATTGCCGTCACATCGGTGTTTGTGCTTGCATCTTGAACGTACGATGAGAACATGAGTTCTGCAATGAACCCTTTGCCGACGGTGGAGACTGATGTTCTCATCGTTGGTGGTGGCCCAGCGGGCGCTGCAGCAGGTTTTTGGCTGGCACAACTTGGCTACAAGCCGACAATTGTTGAACGCAAACATTTTCCTCGCGAAAAAACTTGCGGTGACGGCCTCACGCCTCGCGCAGTAAAGCAACTTGGCGACATGGGTCTTGCGAGCGGGCTTACACAGTTTCATCGGTATGACGGACTGCGCGCGACCGCGCACGGCAAGGCACT
This sequence comes from uncultured Acidimicrobium sp., assembly GCA_964532575.1. Taxonomy (GTDB): domain Bacteria; phylum Actinomycetota; class Acidimicrobiia; order Acidimicrobiales; family Ilumatobacteraceae; genus UBA3006. Next base: position 36,235 of record CAZHIN010000003.1, on the reverse strand, counting down.
TGAGTTGCATTGGCCTACTCACTCCATCTATCCACAACATGGCTACGTTGTTCGTCGACGCGAACTTGATGCGATGGTTGCGCACAATGCGGTTAAGGCTGGAGCCGTGTTGCTTGAAGGGCACGAAGCAACTGCGCCAATTGTGATTGATGGTGTTGTGTGTGGAGCAACCGTGATACGAAAAGACACAGGAAAAGACACAGGAAAAGATGTATCTGAAAATCACGACGAAACTTTTGAGATTCGCGCCAAGTTTGTCGTGATCGCCGACGGCGCCAACAGTCGATTTGGTCGTGCACTTGGTACCTCGCGCACCAAAGAATGGCCGTACGGCACAGCGATCCGCACATACTGGCAAAGCCCTCGGCATGCCGAGCCGTGGATCGAATCGGCACTCGATGTCAAAGATCGCAACGGCAACTCGATGCCTGGCTACGGATGGATCTTCCCTGTTGGTGATGGCACGATCAATGTCGGTGTTGGTTTGCTTTCAACGTTCAAAAAATTTAAGGATGTCAATACCACCATGCTGCTCGACAGTTATGCACACATGGTTGCTGATGATTGGGGCATCAACCCCGATACGCCAGAGTGCAAAGCAACAAGCGGCAAGATTCCTATGGGTGGTTCGGTCGGCCCAAAGGTTGGACCGGGCTATCTCGTTATTGGTGATGCAGCAGGAAGTGTCAACCCATTTAATGGTGAAGGCATTGACTACGCATACGAAACCGCGCGCATTGCCGCCGATGTTTTGCACAGCGCAATTTCGAGTGGTGACTCAAAGGCACTTGAGCAATACCAAATATTGATTGATGAAGAATACGGTCAATATTTCAAAGTGGCGAGACTGTTTGCGCGCATCATTGGTCGTCCTGCATTGATGCGCGAGTTGTCTCGCGTTGGCATCCACAGCAGAACACTCATGGAATGGGTATTGCGCATCATGGCCAACCTCTTGCGTGAAGACGAACTTGGCCCTGCCGAAGCCGCATACAAAATGGCTGCGGCAATTGTGCGTCTTGCGCCAAACGCCTAATTCTTGTTGCAGACCACCTCGGTCACTTCGTCTTTGATCAAGTCGAGCATCGTGACGCTATTTTGCGAAAACTTGGTGATGAACTCACGCAGGTTTGCAGTATCCGACTCGGAGTCACACGTTCGTTTCACACCATCGCCGAGTTTCAGGATCCAATCATTTTGCAGCACACCCAAACTGCCACCGTTGAGCATGTCAACAAGGGGTGGCAACGTCAACATTCTTTGACTGGTCGCAGCATTTGCATCAACCGGCACAAGAGCAAACCACACGACACCGCCACCCAGCATGTCGGCCAACATCACGCACGCAGAAGGGTCGGTGAGGTTGGTGCAGGTGATCTCGCCCAAAGTGCCCTCAAGAATTTCGACGACGCGACCATCATCCAACGTGAGTGTCGCATTTCCCACTGTTTTGCTGCTTGCAATTTGCCAGCCATCCTGTGCGGCTACAGATGTAACCACCGCAACAAGTTCAACATTGTGCGTGGTGGGAAGCGAAATCGGCGTTGACGATCCGCCCGACGTCAGTGCGAACATTCCCAACACAACAACAGCAGACGCACCCAAAATTCCGAACGCCGCCCACAAGCGAACCGACAAAAAGTGGCGCATGGCTTTACTCTATTTCGCTGAGGCCACTGCGTGTGCTGCGCGGTGCGCAGCCGCAGCAAGTTGTTCCATCACTGCATCTGTATGACCCACACCAACAAAGAGTGCTTCGTATGCGCCTGGCGCCATGGCCACACCTTCGTTCAGCATCGCATGAAAAAACTTTGCATACATCTTTTCGTCCGTTTGCTTTGCTTCTTCAAAGTTAGTTGGCACATGATTACCAAAGAACGCGCCGACGAGAGTGCCGACCACAGGAAACTGTGCCGTGATGCCCGCACTCGTGCAAGCGTCGCGCAGCAGTGTGGCGAGTTGTCGTGCTCGCGCTCCAAGCTCCATATATACGTCTTGTGTGAGTTCGTTGAGTGCGCTCAAGCCAGCAGCAGTGGCAAGCGGATTGCCCGCAAGTGTTCCTGCGTGAAACACTTTGCCAAGTGGCGAAAGATTTTCCATCACTGCGCGAGATCCGCCAATCGCACCGATGGGAAGTCCACCACCGATTACTTTGCCAAAACATGTGATGTCGGGACGCACATCGTATTTTGCTTGTGCCCCACCCATACCAATGCGAAAACCCGTAATCACTTCATCAAAAATCAACAGCGCACCAGCCTTGTCGCATGCTGCACGCAGTCCTTCTAGAAAACCAGGGGCTGGCGCAACGACGCCCATGTTGGCAGCGATTGGCTCGACAATTACTGCAGCCACGTCGTTGCCAATTTCTGGCACCACGTTGTATGGCACAACGAGTGTGTTAGCCACGGCTTCTTCCGGCACACCTGCAGTGCCTGGCAAACCGAGTGTTGCAACACCACTTCCACCAGCAGCAAGCAGTGCGTCGGTTGCACCATGAAAGTTGCCAGCAAAAGTAATGATTCGCTTGCGACCTGTGGCTCCGCGAGCAAGTCGCACTGCAGTGCTCGTTGCTTCAGTGCCGCTATTCATTAATCGCACGCGCTCGCAACTTGGTACCCGTTCGCGAATCGCTTCGGCGAGTTTCATTTCGCGCGGTGTTGGCGCGCCAAATGATGTTCCATCTATTGCTGCGGCTTGCAACGCTGCAGTGATCGACGGGTGTGCATGCCCCAAAATGACGGCTCCGTAGCTTTGCACCAGGTCGATGTATCGCTTACCTTCAACATCGATCACGTGTGCGCCTTCGCCACGCGCAACGATGTATGGCTCACCACCAACAGCCTTAAATGCACGAATGGACGAGTTGACTCCGCCAGGAATTACATCTGCAGAGCGCGTGTACAGCGTGTGATTTGACTGCACGCCTTTGCCCGTACACACCGTTGCTGTGCAGCCTGCTGCGACACACGCAACTGGATCACAAAACTGAATGCTCATGCCTTAGCGATTGTTTTCTGCGAACCAGCGAGCGAAATACGTGAGAATAATGTCAGCACCTGCACGCTTCACAGCGGTGAGTTGCTCGAGTGCAACGGTGTCGTGGTCGATCCAACCATTTGCTGCAGCCGCTTTAATCATTGCGTATTCACCACTCACGTGATACGCGGCTACCGGCACATCTACTTGCGCACGCACAGCAGAGATCACATCGAGATAACTCAGTGCAGGTTTGACCATCACGATGTCGGCGCCTTGCTCGATGTCGGCGTGCACTTCGCGTAGTGCCTCACGCGCGTTACGCCAATCTTGTTGGTAACTCTTGCGGTTACCCCCGCCCTGAATCTGCACGTCGACCGCATCGCGAAACGGGCCGTATAAACCGGACGCATATTTTGCCGAATAGGCCATAATCGCAACGTCAGAGAATCCTGCGCCGTCCAGTGCAGTACGAATTGCGCCAACTTGGCCGTCCATCATTCCGCTTGGTGCCACAACATGCGCGCCGGCAGTTGCCTGCGCAAGAGCGGCTCGACAATAAATTTCGAGCGTTGCATCGTTGTCGACGTCGCCGTGCTTATTGAGTACTCCACAGTGTCCGTGCGACGTATATTCGTCTACACACAAGTCAGACATCAACACCATGTCGTTGCCAACTTCCTTTTGCAACTCACGCAATGCCACCTGCACGATGCCGGCTGGATCAAATGCACCAGAGCCAACTTCATCCTTCACAGATGGAATGCCAAACAAAATGACGGCAGGAACACCAAGCTCTGCAAGTTGTACTACTTCACTGCGCAATGAATCGAGTGTGTGTTGCACAACGCCAGGAAGCGACAAAATTGGCTGTGCGGACGAAATACCCTCACGCACAAACAGTGGAGCAACAAGGTCTTTGACACCCAGACGCACTTCTGCAACAAGCTCGCGCATGGCGGGACTCTGTCGCATGCGACGTGGGCGAGATTGCGGAAACGCCATACCCGTAAGGCTACGGGCGCTGTTGTTCGAAAACCTCAACGAGCGCAGCCACCACAGCACTGGGGGTTGTTTGAGCGGCAACGCTCGACACCCGAATATTCAGATTGCGTGCAACCCGCGCAGTTGATTCACCGATTGCGATGACAACATTTGGCGTCTTCATCCCCACACCAGCGCGCCATGAGCGCACAGCCGATCCGGAATAAAAAACAACAGCGTCTGCTTGTGACGCTTGCGCAACTTCTTGGAGGCTCGGAGTTGCCGCCACGGTTTGATATGCAGCGGCCTCATCTACCAACCATCCGCGCTCGCCAAGTCCGCGCGCAACTGATGAGTCGACTGCACCGCCAACGTTTTCAACTTGTGCAAGCAGCACTCGCCCATCGCCATAGGGAAACTCGCGCACAAGTGTTTGAGCATTAGCAATACTCGGCATGAAGTCAGCAGCGCAACCAAGCGCCTTGGCCGTCGCGCCACCAACTGCTGCAATCTTTGGTCGTCGCGCATCGCTTGCCAGCAACGTCTGAAGAAATGCTGCAATGCTCTGCGCTCCATTGGCCGACGTAACAACAATCCAGTCGTACTCGTCGGCGCGATCAAGTGCTGCCTTCAGTTTGCGACCACCGTCGCTTGGTCCAACAATTTTGATCAGTGGCACCAACAACACATTGACATCAACCTCGGCCAACAACTCGGCAAGTTCGCCCGACTGTTCAACTGGTCGAGTCAGTACAACTGTTTTTCCAGCAAGGTTGGTCATTGCATTTTATTTCGGCACTGCTTGGCGATGTCGCGGGCTAACTGCAATCGGTCTTCAACGCCAGCAATCGACTGTGTGTGCACAACATGACGATCGGCTGCAGTGTCACCCGTTGCCATAAATGCCGTGAAAATATCTTGTGCGTCCAAATGTGCACCGATGGGCATATTGCAACCGGCACCCAACTCGGCCAAGAATGCTCGTTCCATTTCAACCGCACGTCGAGTTGCAGCGTGGTCGACCGACTGAAGTGCAGTTTGCGTTGCAGCATCGCCCACTCGGCACTCCACTGCTACACATCCCTGACCAATCATTGGCACAGCAACACGTGGGTCAAGTATCTGTGCAATCTGGTCGGTGAGACCAAGCACCTCAAGTGCCGCGACCGCCATGACTATTGCACCACCTGCAGGAACTTTGCTCAGCCGAGTATTGATATTGCCTCGCAGATCGATAAACGTGAGATCGGGTCGCATGGTGAGCAACTGTGCACGTCGGCGCACCGAACCAGTTGCCACTGTTGCGCCTTGTTGTAGACCAGACAACGTGTTACCCACAAGCGCATCGCGCGCATCGCGACGCGCGCACCATGCACCAACAACAAGACCTTCCGTTTGCAAGGACGGCAAATCTTTTGCCGAGTGCACGGCTACATCTGCATGACCGTCCAACACTGCTTGTTGCACTTCCTTAACAAAAATACCTTGACCACCAATTTGATGCAGCGGCACATCGCGCTTGATGTCGCCAAGGGTTTCAACAAAAACAAGTTCGGTGACTTCACCAGTGGCAGTAGAAATTGCATTGGCAACTACTTGGGCTTGAGTGCGGGCCTGTGCACTCGAGCGAGTTGCGAGACGAATCATTCGATGTCGAAAAGGTCGCGCAGTGCAGCCGCGATGCGCTCGCCCTGCGGGGTACCAGCACTGTTTTTGAGTTGGATAGATGGGGTGTGCAGCAATTTGGCAACAACCGACTTGCTCATGGTTTCAACAAGTTCGCGCTGTTCTGGCGTAAGTCCAGACATGCGAGTCGCAAATCTTTCCATCTCGGCACGACGTATGTTTTCAGCGCGTTCGTGAAGTTCGGCCACGAGTGGCGCAGCTTGCCGAGCAATTGATTCTTGGGTGAAGCGTTCTACTTCTTCGCCGATGATTGATCGCACCGCATCGGCTTCATTGTTGCGCGCATTGATTCCTACTTGTGCCCAGTCGCGTAGGTCGTATAAATCACGCAACGTTACATGTGCAATATCACCAACCGAATGTTCCACATCGCGCGGCATCGCGATGTCCACTATCAACAGCGGCGACTGTGGCGAAGTTGCGCGCACCGAGGTCACTAACTCGGCAGTGATAATCGGTTCTGTTGCTCCTGTGCACGTCAACACCACATCTGCCCTGCCGAGAGCATTTGCTAATTCGGCAATTGGGCTGACTACTGCGCCAACAGTTGCAGCCAGTTGTTCGGCGCGTTGTGCGTTGCGATTCATCACCGTTACTGATGCAGCACCCGCGCTTGACAGCGCACGGGCAATACCTGCGCCCATGTCTCCTGCACCAACCACAAGGACGCTTTTTCCCTGCATGGTGCCCAACAACTCTTTGGCCATCTCGACTGCAGCGTGTGAGATTGATGTTGTTGACTTGCTGATTCCGGTTTCGTTGCGCGCACGCTTACCTACTTCGAGTGCTTGTCGAAACAACATGTTGAGTGTTGCGCGAGACGTCTGCTCGACTCGAGCCAACTCCCATGCGTCACGCACTTGGCCAAGTATTTCAGTTTCGCCAATCACTGCCGAATCAAGACCAGACGCCACCTCAAATAAGTGCGATACAGCGGCCTCATCGTGCTGGCTATAAAAATGCGGATGCAATTCGTCTGGCGTTAATCCAGAAAGTTCGCAAAAGTAGTCGCGCACATCTGCGTATGCACCGTGAAACTTTTCGGCAACCACATACACCTCTGTGCGGTTGCAAGTAGAGAGCAGCACTGTTTCGCGCACGTTGTCGCGCGATATCAAACTGTGCAGTGCCTTCGTGAGCGACTCTTCGGCGACGGCAACGCGCTCAATTACATTGAGCGGCGCCGAGCGATGATTAACGCCGAGAACAACTATTGACATGACGTAGGCCTATTGAGTTGCTCGTAATATCCGAGAATCTGAAGCTCCATGCCCAAGTCGACACTGCGAACAGACACATTGCTTGGAACTGTCAGCACCGTTGCAGCGAAATTAAGAATTGATTTGATGCCAGCAGCAACAAGCAACTCTGCTGCGCGTTGCGCAGATGCAGGCGGCGTCGCAATGACGCCAATGCTCACGTTGTCGTCGTTAACAATTGACGACAATTCATCAACATGTCTCACCACCACTCCACCAACTTTTTTACCAACTTTTGCGGTATCAATATCGACAACTGCCGACACAACAAAACCGCGTGAAGAAAACCCTGCATAATTTGTGAGCGCGTTGCCCAAATTGCCGGCGCCCACGACAACAACTTGCCAGTCGTTTAACAATCCCAATTCACGTTTGATTTGATAGACGAGATACGCAACGTCGTACCCGACACCGCGTGTTCCATAACTGCCCAAGTACGACAAATCTTTGCGCACTTTGGCTGCATTGAGCCCAGCCAACCCTGCAAGTTGATCGCTCGACAACTGCAAGACACCATCTGTTACCGACTTGTTCAGAATCTGCAGATACAGCGGCAAGCGCGTAACGGCGGCATCCGGAATACGCCGACGAAGTGCCTCAGGCCGTGAAGGGGGTTTCACTAGATCTGTCACACTACGAAGGGTAGGCGTTCGTGCATGAATTCACGAAGTCCGTGCCATGGCGCAGGGCCATATAGCGACAAGACATTCGTCACTTTCTCGTTCATCAAAAGATCAATGTGCCCAACTAGCCTGCGCCCATGAGCATTGCCCACTTCGTGGCCTACAGCAGTACTGAGATCATGGCTGCTCGATCGGCGCATAACGAGATCAATTCGGCGCTGGCTGGTGCTGCCACCCTCATCGCATCCGCGTTCACATTGAGCACGTTCGATCGCTGGTTGCGCCGACGCCAGCCGCACGAATTGGCGTGGACAGTTGCGATGGCGCTGTTCGCTGTGGGGTCTAGCGCACTGTGGTGGGCCGAAAGTGCGGGATGGAACTTGATGTCATTTCGAATTTTTTTCTTGACAGGAGCAGTGCTCAACGTGGCGTGGCTAGCACTTGGAACTGTGTACCTGCTACACGGAGTTCGCGCAGGAAACATTGCTCGCTCGTGGCTTGTGTGGTTGTCGGGTTTTGCGACAGGAGTGGTGTTGATTGCACCAACCAAATCGCAAGTTGTCTCCACCGAATTTCCTGCTGGTCGCGAAATTTTTGGCGCAGCACCGCGCATCCTTGCTGCCGTCGGCTCTGGAGTACCTGCGCTGTTCATTATTGTTGGCGCACTGTGGTCGGCTTGGCGTGTAATTAAAAAACAGAACCCAGCCGCTACAAAAAATCTCACCAGAACAGTCACGTCTCCCAAGCGCTTAGCCGCAGGCAATCTGTTGATAGCAGTCGGCACACTCGTGTTGTCTGCAAGTGGCACTCTTGCAGGCCGACTCGGTCAAGATCGTGCATTTGCAATTACCTTGCTCTGCGGAGTCTCAATTTTGTTTAGTGGATTTTTAGTCGCGAGCAACTCGACGCTTAACGCATCATCAGCGACAAAACGCCTGCACCCAAAATTACTGCGATCAGCAAACCAATAACAAGAGTTGTGGCGGGTCTCATGATCCGATGTTACGCCTACACCGCGAACAGCAACTCATTTTTTCGCGCTTAAGCGCACCGATGTTGCTACTCCCGCGCCAGCGCTCGGGTCTTGAGCAATCACCACCAGGTCGGTTGGGCCAAGTTGCAGTTCGGCTGCTGCTGACCCGCGGTCAACACACAATGCGAGCATTCCATACGAGTCGACAACAAGACCAATGCCACCACCGATGTCTGCAAAGTTGCGCACAACGGGTACCGAGCGCACAATCTGGTGAGTTGGATCTGATGCGCCGATAATGATCCGCAGTGGTGAACCCCACTTCTCGATATCTTCGGGCCCAACATTCAATTGGCAGTTTCCAAATCGATCCACCCATGTCACTTCGCTCAGCAACTGCCCGCCCTCTTCGCGCGGTAGCGGAACAACGCCTGGCAATAACAAACTTGGGTCAATCTCGTCGCCCAAATCGGTGAGCGCTACGCCGTTGCAAAGATGCGCAGCAGCCGGCGCAAAAATATCGCGCCCCGCAAACGTGTCGCCCGGCGAGGCCAATTGATACGCGGGGTTATTGAGCACAACTGCCCGATCTGGTCCGCCTGCAAGTGCAACTGCTCCTGGCAAAAGACCATTGTCTGGGCCGATAAACACACCCTTGCCACCACCAACCGAGATCGCAATTGCTCGCCGCGATCCACCCACGCCTGGGTCGACAACTGCCAGCACCACGCCAGTCGGTACGTAGGGAACACAACGTGCAAGCGCAAGTGATCCAGCGCGCACATCAAACGGAGTTACATCGTGTACGAGATCAATCACATTGACATGCGGCGCAATGTCGGCGATCACTGCTTTAACAACACCAACAAATTCATCTTGCGTTCCGTAGTCAGAAAGAAACGACACGTGAGAAAATTTGTTCATCACACAACACTCACTCGTAGTGAGCGATCGCGAGAAAAAAGTCTGCGCAGAAAAACGTCGTGAAAAACACGAATGGACCGGTGCCAACCCCCCGACGGCACCGGTCCAAACGGCGCGCTCTTGCGAGCGCGACTTCCAGTTGGGGGGTAAACCCCTGCTGGAAACTGTGACCCAGGACATACCCTACGCACATTGTTGGAAAGTTCAAGCATTTTTGACCGTGAATTTTCACGAACCCATTTCGCGACTTCGTGCCACAGCAGCCTGCACTGTTGCTTCAATGGCTGAACGAATACCAGCCTGCTCTAGAGCCTGTATTGCAGACGCTGTAACACCGTTCGGTGAAGTCACATTTGCGCGCAACTGCGCGGGTGTCTCTGCTGACTGTTGCAGCAATTTCGCCGAACCCACCAGTAACTGGCGCACCAGTACATCGGCAATTTCGGGTGACAAGCCGGCACTAACGGCAGATGACATCAGTGCCTCGGTAACCAAAAATATATAAGCGGGTCCTGAACCAGAAATTGCAGTCACTGCATCCAAAAGTTTTTCTTCTACGCGTACCACGGTGCCAACACTGCCCAATACCGACTCGGCCCATGCCATGTCGGCTTCAACACACTGCGAAGACCCACTGATTGCTGCTGCACCTTCACCAACAAGCGCAGGAGTATTTGGCATTGCTCGCACAACAGCGGCGGTTGCACCCGCAGCAGCTTGCAATGTGGATAATCCAATGCCCGCGGCAATTGACAGCACACGTGTTGCACCCGCTTGAGCAAGCGCAGCGCATGTTTCGGCTGCGGCAGGTGGTTTAACAGCAATCACTCCTGCCGTACACGCAACAATTTTTTCGGATGTCACAATCCCCGGATACAACGCGGTGAGTTGTGCTCGCCTATCGCTCGATGTTTCAACAACAGTGATCAACGATGCAGACCAACCGGCTTTCAACAATCCAGCAACCAGCGCGGCACCCATATTGCCTCCACCAACAAATGTGATGGGAGAGCGAGCCGCCGAATTCATTGTGGTCAGGCTAGCGAGATGCGTCCGAGCCACTCAACCGACTTCCCCGACCGTTAACGGCTCGGACGCAACCCCCATGTGTACGGTCAGTTGCCGAATCGGCTATTAAAAAGTCGCGCAAATCCAATCTGCAAGAATCCTTTGAAATACTGCTCCACGGTCGAATACAGCGTGCCAATTGCTCGATCCAATTCCTTTTCGTTGAGCGATCCGATAGGCATTTCGCCGCGCAAAAACACTGCATCTTCGGCGCCAATCGAAAAGTGAGCCCCAACAAGTTTTTCATTGCGCCGCAGTAACGACTCGTACAACGCCTCGGCGTTTTCTTCAGGAGCCGGCATCACATATGTTTCGTAGCGCAGGGTTCGTTGCCCCAATGTCAACCACACCGTCGTAAATTCTTTTTCTTCACCCTGCATTCGCACATACCAACGAATGTCACCTTCAACACTTCGATCTACAGCGAGGATTGCAGCATTGTTCGCCTGCAGGTGTGCCAACCAGCCATCTATTTGCTGTTCGATTCGAGCAAGTGCCTGATCGTCAAACAGATCGCTCACTACTTGCAAGCCACCAATTCGCGCTCGAGCAATTGCGCATATACGTTGCGCACAGTTTGTGCGGCCGATTTCCACGAATACGCTTTTGCACGCTGAGCGGCGGCGGTGCCCATCGCTAATGCAAGCAATGAATCGTCGAGTAATTGCGCAGTGAACTTTGCAAAATCGTCAACATTGCGATCAGGAACTAAAAAGCCGGTGCGACCGTGATCAATCAAACTGAGCAACCCACCTACGCCAGTTGCAACAACGGGAATTCCGCATGCGCCGGCTTCGAGCGCGACCAATCCAAAGCTCTCGCTTCGTGATGGCACCAACACCACGTCGGCTGCACGATAAAAAGTAGACAACAGGTGATGAGGCTGTGGATCAAAGAAGTGCACTCGCCCTTCCAAATTATTTTCGGCGATGATGCGTTGCACGCGCTGAAGCTCGGCTGTGCCCTCGACGCCACTTGCGCCACCGACTACAACAAGTTGTGCATCGTTACGACCGAGTTGCGCGAGTGTGCGCACAGCAACATCAAGACCCTTAAGCGGTTGAATGCGACCAACAAACAACAAAATTGGTCCGTTGCCAAGCCCAAGAGCATGGCGTGCACCGCGACGATCACCCGGAGAAAAAAATGCTCGCTCAACACCAGGAGCAACTACTTCAATCGTTCCTGGAGCACTTCCATATAACGACTCAAATTGTGACCGCTCTTCAGGACAGCTCACACAAATTGCATCGGCGCAGCCGATGATTTCTAATTCGGATTTTTCGCGCACGGGAGACTCAAGGTCGCCACCGAGCCCTTTTACGCGTGCAAATGTGTGGAATGTAGTGACGAGAGGCAAATTCAATTCGTGCTTCAAGCGGTGTCCAGACATGCCTGACAACCAATAATTAGCGTGCACCAAGTCGGCGCCACCGTGGCGTTGCAGATGCGATGCAACCGAATCAGTAAATTCGTCAACGACGCCGAGCATTTCTTCTTTTGGCAAATCGACATCGCCTGCACGCACATGCACCACACGATGATTGGGCTCGACCATGACAACTTCAGGAAGTCCGGTTCTCCAAGCACGTGTATACGTAGTGCAGTCCACTCCACTGCTTGCGAGCGCCGAAACGAGTTCGCGCACATACACGTTCATGCCACCACCATCACCTACGCCCGGTTGGGCGAGCGGCGAGGTGTGCAAGGACAGCACAGCAACACGTTGCATCACCCTTAAAACCTACCTGCGGGGTGCATTGATTTGCAGAGTCGGGCGCCAAGCCTTTATTGGCCGTGCCCGCTGGGTATTAGTCGTTTAACAGCGCATCAACATTTGCGCCGCCACTTTTGTAGCGCTGCACAAGCGCCGCGGTCAGCGCGTCGATGGTGTCAAACAATGCACGCCGTTCGCTTGACCGCAACAACTCAAACTTGGCAAGTTCGTCAATCGCTGCTTGCAAACTTGTCTCGTCCAGCGTACGGATTGACCCAAAGCCGAGATCTTCACACAGATGTTCAAGTTCGAGCACAAGCGGATGATCGCCAGAAATGATGGTCTCGCGTGGCGGACGAGCCGAACCACCACCATGTTCTTGACCAAACACACCAGCAAGATTTGTCGCTACATCAAGCAACGGCTCATTTTCAATCCGTCGACGTAACTCATCGCGCGCAATGTCGAGACGTCCCTGAGCCAGCCGACGCACAAACGAAACAGCATCTTCCTGATGCTGCATCTCGGCACGTTTGGCGCGCAACTCATCAAGAGAAAGTTCGTCAAACATATTTGTCACTTGTCGCCCCCCGACACCGGCGGAAGAATCGCTACTTCGTCGGTGTCTTGCACCACGCAAGCACCATCGGCCGACTCTCCATTGACCCACACGCGACATGTCTGCAACACCGATGCAAAGTCTGCTCCAAAACGAGCAACAGCACCTTCCAACACCTGATCGACCGTGTTGCCAGGCATGGTGTCACGGGCCGTTCCGGCCGCTTCACGAGCCGAGGCAAACATTCGCAGTTGAACCACATCCTCATCGTATCTTTTACGACTACCCTGCGTCTTTGTGTCTGCAAACGACGTCATCGCCCACCTGCTGGTTATTCGCCATGGGCAGTCGGAGTGGAATGTGCAAGAGCGCTGGCAGGGACACGCCGATATTGAGTTGACCGAAGCCGGAATCAACCAGGCACGACTTGCGGCTGACCGACTCGGCACTTTTGATTACATCGCTTCGAGCCAACTGCAACGCGCACTGCACACCGCGCAAATCATTGCCGAGACCCACGGAGTAGGCCCAGTAGTTGTTGACGAGCGACTGCTCGAATCTGATGTTGGCCCGTGGCAAGGTTTGACTCGCCACCAAATTGAGGCGCAATGGCCTGGATACCTCAACGATCGACGCAAACCAGACGGATTCGAGTCGGATGATTCGATTGTTGCTCGATCAACTGCTGCATTTTGCGACATCGCAGCAGCATGTGCTGCAAGTGCAAGCGAAAGTATGCCAACAGCACTCATTGTCAGTCACAGCGGAGTCATTCGCACACTGCGACACATTCTTGGCGTACACAATCCAAAGTTGCACAACCTGGGTGGCTGTTGGTTTTTTGTGCATCGCAACAATCGCATCACCGCCGGTGAGATTGTTTCGGTGATTGGCGATGTCACGGGAGACACTGCACCAACAGATTCGTTATAGCTTCGTTGTACAATTACTGCACATGCTCGCTCGAATCTTCAACCGTCTGCTTGACGATTCCTTCGAGCCAGAAATTCGCCGCAACATATCAATAGTCACTCTCGGTCGGCTCGTTGCCAACGCCTGTTACCGATTTGCCCCACCATTTTTGGCCATCATCGCCAAAGACTTCAACGTCTCACTTTCCGACATTGGGGTTGCGTTGTTCGTTTCCGAACTTTCTGGGTTCGGCTCACCCTTTGCGGGCCGTATTGTTGACCGCCTCACCCATCGCAACGCCATGGTCATCGGCCTTGTGGGCACAATGCTCGGTTGCACCATTGCCGCAATCGCTCCAAGCGTTGTGTGGTTCGCTGTCGGGGTGACGGTGCTGGCATTAACAAAACAGAGTTTTGATCTCGGCCTCGGTGCGTGGATTGCAGATCATGTTCCCTATCAACAACGCGGTCGCATCGTCGGCCTTACCGAAACTTCGTGGGCACTCGGGCTTTTGGTTGGCGTGTCGCTCATGGGACTCATCACTGCAGCAACTAACTGGCGTGTTGGCTACATGTTTGGAATTATTTGTCTTGTTGTGGTCACGGCGTCAATTGCAAAACGCGTCAACTCCGAGCCACGCGTTGTCACACCTCATGTTCAAGGCGCGAAAACACGAGTGCACGGTCGAGGCTGGCTTGTCGTTGTCACCATGTTTTGCATCATGTCGTGTGCACAGAGTTTGTTTGTCACGTTTGGCGCGTGGCTGCAAGATCAATTTGGTTTTGGTGCAGCGCGCCTCGCAGCAGTTGGGTTTGCGCTTGGTGCTGTAGAGCTTTTCGCGTCGTTAAATAGCGCGCACCGCACAGACGGTTGGGGCAAAGAACGCTCGATTGCTGCAGGTGCATTGTTGATCGTGCCAGCGGGCATCTTGCTTGCGGTTGCATCAACCAACATCGTGTTTGGTCTCATCGCTGTCGGCGTGTACTACCTAGGTTTCGAATTTGCGGTTGTCAGCTTGTTGCCAATTGCGTCACAACTTGTACCCAACAGCCCAGGGGCAGGCCTTGGTTGGGTGCTCGGCGCCGGCACGCTCGGTCGCGCCATCATCGCCATCGTCAGTACGCGCGCCTACGAAAAATACGGGGTCGATGTACCTGCACTCATCGGTTCAGGCTTCGGCGTGCTTGCCGCAACCTCAATCCTCACCTACAAAAAATTAGGTGGAGCGCACTAACCCCTATATGCGTTAGTGATTGGCAGTCGTCGATCTTTGCCAAATGCTTTCAGAGTTACTCGCACACCCGGTGGGCCCTGTCGTCGTTTGTATTCGCTCAAGTCAACAAGTCTGCTGATCCTTCGCACGAGAGCCTCGTCATGACCGAGCGCAATAATTTCAGCAGCAGTGCAGTCTTGCTCTACATACAGTTCAAGAATTGCATCCAGCACGTCATACGGCGGCAACGACTGATCGTCGCGCTGATCTGGACGCAACTCGGCAGATGGTGGCTTGGTGATCACAACTTCAGGAATCACTTCGCGATTTGTCGACTTGTTGGATCTCGTATTTATATAACGACAAAGTTCATACACGCTTGTCTTGAGCAAATCTTTAATTACGGCGTACCCACCGACCGAATCGCCGTACAGAGTGAAATACCCAACGGCGAGCTCGCTCTTATTGCCAGTCGTGAGCACCATCCACCCAAACTTGTTTGACAAGGCCATCAACGTGGTGCCACGCACTCTGCTCTGCAGATTCTCTTCCGTTAAGTCTTGTGGACGTCCAGCAAAACTCGCAGCAGTCATCTGCAAGTAGGCCTCGAACGCTGGCTCAATCGAAATCGTTTGCATATCAATGCCCAGGTTTTGTGCGAGCATCGCAGCATCGGTGCGCGAACCTTCACTCGAGTAACGAGATGGCATTGACACTCCGTGCACGTGCTCCGCACCAAGCGCATCCACTGCAATTGCAGCAACAAGTGCAGAGTCAATGCCGCCAGACAAACCGATCACGACATCGGTAAAACCATTTTTGCGCACATAATCGCGCGTGCCCAACACAAGCGCACCATACATCTGTTCAATGTCGCTCGTTGGTGCGGCAACATTGCCCATCAACTCAACTTCGCGCGGTGCAACAATTGGCAGCACTTCTTTCACATCTGTCGTTGGATCTCCTGCAGTGCGGGGCACGACAACATCGACAAACTGCAACTCTTCAACAAACTGCGCACTCTTTGCCAACAATGTTCCGCCTGCATCAAACAACATTGAGCCACCATCAAAGACCAATTCGTCTTGACCGCACACCTGATTGACATAGGCGATCACGCATTTGTTGTCTCGTGCACGTTCGCTCACCATGTGCTGACGCTCACCGCTCTTGCCACGGTGAAACGGCGAGCCATTGATGTTGATGTTGAGCACTGCTCCCGCTCGTGCTTGGGTTGCCACTGGTCCACTTGGTTCCCAAATGTCTTCGCAAATCGTCACACCCATCAGTGCGCCATTAATTCGATACAACGAAAAATCTTTGCCAGCAGAAAAATATCGTTGCTCATCAAACACGCTGTAGTTGGGCAACAAATGTTTGTGATACACACCCTGCACACGACCATGCGCACAAATGGCTGCTGCATTAAACAACTCATCACCCACTCTGTCCACAAACCCAACCACTGCTACACACGAAGTGGTGGTGGTGGCAAACGCCTGCAGTGCCGCAATGTTGTCTGTCACAAAGCCGCCCTTGAGCACCAAGTCTTCTGGTGGATAGCCAGTGAGAACCAGTTCGGAAAACGCCAACACCTCACAGCCTTTGGCAACAGCCTCGGCATAAAGACTTGAAACCCTTGTGGCGTTTGATGCAATGTCACCCACGACGGGGTTGAACTGGGCCATCCCGATGCGCACAGTTGCGTGAGTGAGGAGCGGTGCAGCCACGGTCTTCAGGCTAGAGGGGCAATCCGACTGGCGTATCTTCACACGCCGTTCACAATTGGGCAACGGGATAGAAACGGCGGTTTGCGAGACTAGTTGCGTACCTGAGGGCAGAAATTGCAATTCTGCTCTCCCAACCGGAAGGACAAGCAATGCCATATCAGGCGGAATACATCTGGATCGACGGACATCAACCAACACCGATGCTTCGATCCAAAACAAAAATCATTAAGAACGGTGTCAAAGTTGCGCCAATCTGGGGTTTCGACGGTTCGTCAACCGAGCAAGCAACAGGCGAAGCATCTGACTGTGTGTTGAACCCAGTGTTCACATGTCCAGATCCATTGCGCGGCGGAAACAATATTTTGGTGTTGTGTGAAGTGTTGATTGCATCAACCGGCAAACCACACCCAACCAACACACGTGCAACATGTGCAGCTGCTGCATCGAAGTACGCAAGCCACGGGATGATCTACGGCATCGAGCAGGAATACACGATGATGCGCATGAATGGTCGACCACTTGGTTTTCCAGAAACAACAGGCGAGCCAGGACCACAGGGTCCGTACTACTGCGGCGTTGGTGCAGGCCGAGTAATTGGTCGTCCAATTATCGAAGAGCACACACAAGCATGTTTGGATGCTGGTCTCATGATCGAAGGAACAAACGCTGAAGTAATGCCAGGTCAGTGGGAGTTTCAGATCGGTGCAGCAAGCGCATTGACTGTGAGCGATCACATGTACGTTGCTCGTTGGTTGCTCGACCGCATTGCAGAGGACTACGACGTCGTTATCTCGTATGCAGCAAAGCCACAAAAGGGAGACTGGAACGGCGCAGGCGCGCACACCAACTTCTCAACCAAGGCGATGCGCAAGGATTATGCAGCGATTGAAGCAGCATGCAAGGCACTCGGCACCAAGGTGATGGAACACGTAAGCAATTACGGCCACGACATCGAGAGCCGACTCACCGGCAAGCACGAGACAGCGCCATACAACAAGTTCACCTACGGAGTTTCCAATCGCGGAGCATCCGTGCGTATTCCTTGGCAAGTTGCTCGCGACAAGAAGGGCTACGCAGAAGATCGTCGCCCCAATGCCAACGTCGATCCATACGTGGTGACTCGTCTGATCTTGGAGACTGTGTGCGGCGCTGTCAAAGCACCAGCAGCCAAAAAGACAGTAGCGAAATCAGCAAAGTCTGCGCCAAAGAAGTCCAAAGGTTCCAAAACTTCTAAAGGATCCAAGAAGAAGTAGTAGACACCCAGGTTTCAACAGTACCGAGGATCCGGTCCTCGGTGCTGTTGATTACTTCTCACGGCAGACTGTTGAGGTGACTTCCATGCACGATCAGCAAAAGGATTACGTCCTTCGCACCGTAGAAGAGCGCGGCATCCGCCT
>CAZHIN010000003.1:0-18111 GCA_964532575.1 uncultured Acidimicrobium sp. | reverse complement strand
GACATCGCCAAGTTGGACGGCACACCATTTGATGGCGACCCACGACAAGTACTGAAGCGCAATCTTGGCTTAGCGCGCGACAAGGGCTATTCGTTTTACGTTGCTCCCGACATCGAATATTTTTATCTCGCTCCTCCAGACAGCACCAACAAGCCTGTCTTGCTCGACGAGGGTGGTTTTTTTGATCTCACCTCAACCGATATTCCAAGTTCGTTGCGCAAAGAAACGATTCGCACGCTCGAGACCATGAGCATTCCAGTCGAGTACAGCTTCCACGAAGACGCTCCGAGCCAACACGAAATCGATTTGCGACACACCGACGCACTCACCATGGCCGACAGCGTGATGACATTTCGTTTCGTTGTCAAAGAAATCGCAGCATTGCACAATGTGCACGCCACGTTTATGCCAAAGCCACTCGAGTCCATCCAGGGCTCGGGCATGCACCTCCATCTTTCGTTATTTAATGGTGAACACAATGCGTTTTACGACGAGAATGATGCATACAACTTGTCGCCCACCGCAAAATGCTTTATGGCTGGCTTGCTGCGCCATGCTGCCGAGATCACTGCAGTCACAAACCAAACAGTCAACTCGTACAAACGACTTGTTCCTGGCTTTGAGGCTCCGGTGCACATCTCGTGGGCGCGTAACAACCGCAGTGGCTTAATCCGCGTACCAATTGCAAAGCGCAATAGCGATTCTGCAACGCGCATCGAATACCGATCACCAGACCCAGCGTGCAACCCATACCTCGCGTTCTCTGTCATCTTGGCTGCAGGGTTGCGCGGAATTCAAGAAGGTTACGAATTGCCAGTCGAGGCAGATGCCAACTTGTTCGAAATGGACAACGACGTTCTCGAAAAGATGAGCATCCACCAATTGCCGCAGTCGCTCAATGAAGCGCTGCAGGTCATGGAAAACTCAACCCTGGTTGCTGACGCACTTGGCGATCACATCTTCGAGTGGTTTTTGCGCAACAAGCGTGCCGAGTGGCGTACATACAAAACACACATCAGCCAATACGAACTTGGTCGCTACCTGCGCTCGCTGTGAACACGCGCACTTCTGCAAACGAAAACGTTGTCGGTCAAATGATCGCCGTATTTCCGAACCCGCCGTCTATTGATCTGGCGCGCACACTCGACTTGGCCGGCTACCGCTGGAAAGCAGTTTCATCGGCCGATGACGCGGCAAAGAGCGAGCCCGTTGAAGGTTGGGCTGGCGCAGTGGTGATGTGTGATGAAGACCCAGAGGGCGGTTGGGCTATTTGTCGTTCATTACGAAAAAACGACAACCCAGTTGGTCATGTGCTGGTGCTCGTCAATGGTGCCCAACTCGCCGATCTCGAAATGCGAGACGACTTGTTTGACGACTTCTGCTTGTCGCCTTTTCACCCCCGCGAACTCGAGTCGCGTCTACGACATATGTTCTTTACCGAGATTCGTGGAAGTCGCGAATCACTTGTCGAATACAGCGGCCTCATTCTCAACCTCGAGACATACCAAGCATCTTTCGGTGGACAACCGCTCGACCTGACCTACATGGAATACGAGTTACTCAAGTTCTTGGCACAAAACCCAGGCAAGGTGTTTTCTCGCGAAACATTGTTGTCGCGAGTGTGGGGCTACGAGTATTTTGGTGGGGCACGCACCGTCGATGTGCACATTCGTCGCTTGCGGGCAAAACTTGGCGAAGAACACGCCAACTTGATTCAGACTGTTCGTAGCGTTGGATACCGCTTCGGACAATCTAAGTGGTCTGCTTAGACCGCCGCGCTCACAAGCGTCACGATTCCAATCAAAGCAAACAAGACCGCTGCTGCTCGCTGAATTTTGTTCAGAGGTACTTTTTTCTGCAACCAGCCACCTGCCAACACGGCTAGTCCAGACACGCTCGAGAGCGCCGCGATTGATCCGATGCCAACGGCAATTGGATCATCAAACCTTGCGGCAAAGCCCGCTGTTGCGAGTTGTGTGAGGTCTCCAAACTCTGCAACCAAAATCACCGATGCTGCTGTCCACACCACACGCGCATTAGACATCGAGGCAGACCACTTTGCGGTTTCATTGTGATCAGCAGACGAACCTGCGCGCCATGTCATTACTCCCCCGGTCAAGAACAACAACCCAACTAAAATGTGGATTGGTGTTTTGGGAAGTTGGCTCAATGCGGTACCAAAAATCACGGCAAGCAACACATGAGTTGCATAACCGAGTGTGACACCGCCCCACACCGGCAAGCGGCGATGAAAATGCGTCGACAGCAGCAGCGTTGCAAACATTGTCTTGTCGGGTAGCTCGGCAAGAAAGATTGCACTGAATGTGACGGCGAAATGTTGCAGCATGTTGTTTGAGTTGTGCTTAGTCGGCAATGCGTTGCATGCGCGTAGAAATCTTGCGGTGTGTTGCCAACATCGAGTCAACCTTGTTGCTCACTAGTTGGCCGTTGTCCACCACCAACTTGCCGTGCACGATGGTGTGTTTGGCGCCAGTTGGGCCACAGCGCAACCATGCTTCGATTGGGTCGGCAACTGCGCCGGCAAACGCAACACCTGTGAGCGACCAAATTGCAAGATCGCCCACTGCACCCACACTGATCTCGCCAATTTCGCCAACACGGCCAAGGCAGCCTGCACCACCTCGTGTCGCGATCTCGAGCGACATGCGTGCTGTGCCTGCCGCTGCTCCGTTGTGTAACTTGGCCAACAACATTGCTTGGCGCGCTTCGAGCCACATTGAAGCCGAGTCAGCCGACGACGAACCGTCCACACCAAGCCCTACGTGCACACCCGCTGCTCGCAAATCAACAACTGGCGCAATGCCCGACGACAAAATCATGTTGCTGCTTGGGCAATGCGCAACACCGATCTTTGCTTTGCCCAACTGTTGAATCTCATCATGGTTAGGCATCACACAATGTGCAACCCATGCTCGGTCGGTGCACCAACCCACGTCTTGCAAATACTGCGTTGGTCGGCAACCAAATGTTGCCAATGAAAATGCATCGTCTTCCGAGTTTTCGGCGAAGTGTGTATGCAAGCGCACATCAAGTTTTTCGGCAAGTCGTGCAGACTCTGTCATCAACTGCTTGGTGACACTAAATGGCGAGCATGGTGCGAGCGCAATGCGCACCATCGCACCGTGCGAAGCATCGTGGTGTTGCTCTACCGAGCGTTGTGACTCGGCCAAAATAACGTCGTGATCTTGCACCACATTGTCTGGTGGCAGACCGCCATCTTTTTGCGACAACGACATAGACCCGCGCGTCGGATGAAAGCGCATCCCCAAATCTTTTGCAGCCGAAATCTCGGCGGACAATAAGTCGCCACCACCCGCAGGATGCACATATAAGTGGTCAGTCGAAGTTGTACAACCCGACAATGCCAACTCTGCAAGGCCAACCCACGCCGAAACATTGGCGGCTTCTTCGTCGAGCGTGCTCCACAGCGGATACAGCGTTTGCAACCAGCCAAATAAGGCAGCATTGGTCATTGGCGGAAATGCCCGTGTGAGATTTTGATACATGTGGTGATGCGTATTCACAAGCCCGGGTGTAACGAGGCAATCAGTTGCATCGACAACACGAGTTGCTTGCGGCTCAGAACCTGCAGCCCCAACACCAGAAATTAGTCCGTTGGTAATTGCAACCCAACCGCCAGGTATTTCTCTTCGAGCGTTGTCTACGGTTGCAACGAGTGTTGCGTTGCGAACAACGAGATCGGCTGTTGAGTTCAGTTGTTTAACTCAACAAGTTCGCTGCCGGCGTTACGAATGTCTCCGTCGCGTTGCAGAAAAAAACCAAGTAGCGCTGCGATTCCTGCGGTGGAAAGACCCACAACTATTGGAAACGAGAGCAATGCAAGAATGATGATGACTACGCCAGGCATGTCATTTACCGTAGTGGCTTGAAAGCCCAAGCTTCAATCTCTACTGCTCCACCAAATGGCAATGACGCAACACCAATGGTGCTGCGAGCAGGGCGACTAGTGACAAAACCCTCTACGTATGCGGTGTTGAAGGTGCCGAACGTATCCATGTCAGTCAAGAAGCACAGCGTCTTTTTGACATCGTTGATAGTCACACCAGCACTCGCGAGTTGCGACTTGAGGTTGACAATTGCTTGTGCTGTTTGAGCGGCAACGCCGCCCTTGACGATCTTGCCATCAACTACACCGAGTTGACCAGAAACAATTACCCAGTCACCGGCTCGAACTACTGGCGTATATGGACCAAGTGGAGCGCCAGATTTTGCTACTGGTTTTTTGGCAGTCTTTTTCGTAGTTTTTTTCGCAGCTTTCTTCACGACTTTTTTTGCTGACTTCTTCGAGTTCTTTTTCACAATCTTTTTCTTGTTGGTGGCCATAGTTCAATCGTACTATTGAGTCATGATCTCGAGGCGCACATTTATCAGCACATCACTGGGTGTCATCGGCGCAACGAGCACTGTTGGCTTGAGCTCATTGCTTGCGGGTTGCTCTGGAGGTTCAACCGCCACAACTACAGATTCTGTTTTGGGTTTAACTGATCTGCAATTGGTGCAGCGATTTCCTCAAGTTTTAGTTCCTGGCACTGTTCGGCTTCCTTTTTCGCTCGCCAATCAAGCAGGCCTGCTCACAACCGAGAGCGGTGTTGATCTGCCGTCCACATTGACTGCAAAACTGATTAACGCCGACACACAAGAAGTTGTTGCCGAGTCGTTGTCGGCCGACCGACACGACACCGGGCTCACAATTCCCTACTGGCCCTTTCGTGTCGATATCGACAAACCAGGTATCTACACCTTGATTGTTGATGGCGGACCCACAGAGGGCGCTGCCGTACAAGTACTTGCTGCAACAGAAGTGTTGATTCCACTCATCGGTTCGCAACTTCCTGGTTTTGACACACCAACGTTTGATGATCATCGCGGTGTCGAGCCTGTGTGCACTCGCACGCCAGAGCCATGCGAGTTTCACAACATCACGCTCAATGAAGCACTTGCGCTACAAAAACCAATTGCGTATTTGGTTGGCACACCCGCGCATTGCCAAACAGGCACATGTGCTCCTGCGCTTGAGTCGCTCATCAATGTAAAGAAATCAATTGGCGATGCAATGACATTTCTGCACGCCGAAATTTACACGGATGATAAAGCAACAACAGTTGCACCTGCTGTTGTCGCGCTCAAGATGGAATATGAGCCAGCGATCTACATCACTGATGCAAGCGGAAAAATTATTGAGCGATTTGACGCCATCTTTGATGCGGCAGAAATCAATGCAGCAATTGCAACGCTCAACTTATAGCAACCTCAGTTTTTAAACTGCTAGTAGGTAGCCCTAACTCATCTCAGGAAAAGCTGTTGCCACAACCACATGAACGCGTTGCGTTCGGGTTGTTGATCTTGAAACCAGCGTCTTGCAAACCATCTTGGTAGTCGAGACTTGCACCGACAAGAAGTTGTGAAGAAGCAGGATCAACAATCACGCGAATCTCTCCGAATGTCACGGTCTCATCATCAGCAGCGACATCGCCGTCGAAAAACATTTCATACGAAAATCCAGAGCAACCTCCGGGACGAACAGCAACGCGAAGTGCAAGATCGGTTGCGCCTTCGGCTTCGAGTAATTGCTTGACCTTGTTTGCGGCTGATTCGGTGACGGTGATCATGGGAGCCTCTCTCAATCTTGTTTATAACCAATAAAACTATTGAGTTCACACTACCGTTCATCGCCTTGTCTGTCACGGCTCGGGTATCGCTACAGACCTGACGGTAGGTTTAAGCCATGACTGGCAACACGCCACAGACCACGGGGGCGGCACCGCCGAGCGTTGCAGAAGTCACTTTGCGCCTGAAAGCAGTGATGGACCCCGAATTGGGCGACAACATCGTCGACTTGGGCATGGCTGCAGTCGAATCAATCTCTGCCGACGGCGTCGTTGCCATCGCCATGAAGCTCACCATCAAGGGTTGCCCGTTGCGAGTGCAGATTAAAAAAGACATCGAGTCGCGACTTGAAACGCATCCAGGTGTCACAAAAGTGACTATCGACTGGGGCGAGATGACAGCCGATGAGCGCACAGCCGTGATGACTCGCGCTCGTTGGAATGCTCGCGAGCAAGCACCCGACACTCAGATTCCTCTCAACACACGCATCTTGGCAATTGCAAGCGGCAAGGGCGGCGTCGGTAAAAGTTCGGTCACAGTCAACTTGGCAGCAGCACTTGCAAGTGTTGGCCACACCGTTGGCGTTCTCGACGCCGACATTTGGGGGTTTTCAATTCCGCGCATGCTCGGAATCTCTGACCGTCTCGAAGCGCGTCGCATCGAGGGCATCGAAAAGCCGCGCATGATTCCAAACGAACGCGTCGTTGGAAAAGGTTTGCTCAAAGTTGTCTCGACAGGAATGCTTGTTGAAGACGAGAGCACGGCACTGATGTGGCGTGGACTCATGCTTACCAAGGCTGTTGAACAATTTCTCAACGACGTGCACTGGGGCGATCTCGATTACCTACTCATCGACATGCCACCCGGCACTGGTGATGTGCAGATGGGTCTTGCTCGCATGTTGCCGCGCACCGATCTCGTTATCGTCACTACTCCTTCGGTGTCTGCACAAAAAGTTGCAATCCGCGCCGCCGACATGGCCCGCCGCAGTTTCTTGCGCGTTGCAGGTGTAATTGAAAACATGAGCGCATTCACGTGCGAACACGGCGAGTCATACCCACTCTTTGGTGAGGGTGGTGGCCAAGCACTTGCCGACGAGATCGGTGCTGCATTGTTGGGTCAAGTTCCTATCGAAGCAGCAGTTGCTAACGGTGGCGACATCGGTGAGCCAATTGTGTTGACATCGACTGGTCCAGCGGCTCAGGCGTTTCTTGCAATTGCTGACAACATCATGAACACCACAGTTCCTGTTACCGAAATGGGTGGATGCACTGCGCGCGACCAAGTGGCCGTGCAGGTTGCAATTAGCAAACGCAATTAATTCGTAACTAGTTAATTTACATTCGTTAATTAATGTAGTCAGCGTCGCCTGGCATTGAGATGCCAATTACTTTGCCATCAGAGTTCGTTTTGAGTTGTGGCAAAATCGTTGTTGGCATCCCAATCTTTTTTGCACCTTGCAGAGCAGCATCCGCAGTTGCGTGCGGTACCAAAAACTCGAGGTTGCTTGTGGTTGGCGGAATCATCGCTAACTCACCGCGCTTATGCATCGCCAGTGCTTCGGTTGGTGCAACCCACAAACTCGCAATCGTTTCGTTGTCGTCGTGCAAAGGTTCTTGGGCGTCTGGCGCTCGCGCAATAAAAAATCTTGTATCAAACCTGCGTGGCTCGCCAACGGGTGTAACCCAGTGGCTCACATAGTGAATGTTGTCGGTCACTAAGCGCAACTGTTCTTGTGCGCACAATTCAATCAGCGACAACATGCCGTCATGCACTGCGTGACGTGCAACATTAAAGCGACCAATTTTCGCTTCATCGTCAAAGCGCACAATGTCGTTACTTATCAAAGATCGCGCAAGCAATACACCGGCCTCTTCAAAACATTCGCGAATCGCTGCGACCCAAAAACTGAGCCCTCCTGCCGGCACACCGAGCAACGCACTGGCCTCAGCATCATTCAACCCATCGCACACCGATTCCAATTCGTGCCCGTTGTCGACAGCATCTACTCGCCCACCCGGAAACACATACATACCTTTTGCAAACACGGCCTGCAAAGTGCGCTGCAACATAAAAACCTCAAGCCCATTTTTTGGATGGTCTCGCACCAACATCACGGTGGCGGCTGGGCGCACGGGCACGGAAAGAGGGTCAAAATCGGTTTTTGCGTCTGGCCTGTCGGCATTCATCTATATGACAGTAGGTTGCTAGACGTGAATCCCAACGACTCACAGCGCCCACCATCGGTCGATGCCCTCGCGCGTGACTTGGCGGTGCGCCACGACCTGCCCCACGCGGTGCTTGTGGATTGCGCCAGATCTGCCATTGCTGCTGGCAAACCTGACGATGCCGATCGACTCGCTACCGAATTTCACACCAGTTTGTTGCGCGATGTGGTCAATGCAACGGGCGTGTTGCTGCACACCAATCTGGGTCGGGCTCCTATTTATTTTTCGCGACAGGCTCGTGCAACAACACTTGAGTTTGATCTCGCAACGGGAGAGCGCGGTTCGCGTCAACGATCTATCGGCAGCCTGATAGCCACCATGTGCGGAGCAGAGGCCGCTCTCGTTGTCAACAACAATGCTGCAGCCATCATGCTTGTGCTTGGTGCACTTGCAAGTGGCCGAGATGTTGCGGTGTCGCGTGGTGAATCGGTCGAGATCGGTGGAGGGTTTCGTATTCCCGACGTGCTTGAGCAAAGTGGTGCGCGGCTTGTAGATGTAGGCACCACAAATCGCACTCGTCTACGCGACTACGCCAAGGCAGTCGAATCTCGCAAAAATGATATTGCGTTGCTGCTCAAAGTACATCCGTCAAACTTCATCATTAATGGTTTTGTCGAAGAAACTCCTGTCAGCCAACTCGCCACGCTTGGCGTGCCTGTTGTTGCCGACATTGGTTCAGGGTTTATTGACGAAACATGCCCGTGGCTGAGTGGCCCAGCCCCAAGCTGGTTGGCTGGCGAGCCAGCAGCAAAACAAGCATTGCAAGCGGGCGCAGCACTTGTCACGTTTAGTGGCGACAAACTTTTGGGCGGTCCACAGTGCGGCATCATTGCCGGCAACGCAGACCTCATTGCCAAATGCAACGAGCATCCGCTTGCTCGAGCACTGCGTCCCGGCGCACTCGTGATCTCGGCGTTACAAGATGTGGCGCTCGCCTACCTCGACAAACGCGTTACTACCGACATTCCATTTTGGGCTATGGCCACAACGCCAATCGAAACACTGCGCACTCGTGCTCATCACATCATTGATGCATCCAGTGTTGGCAAACTTGTCGAAACTTTTGCGCTTCCTGGCGCAGGCTCGACACCCGGCGCTTCAATACCTTCTATCGGCATTGTTGTAACGGGCAATCATCTCAAAACATTGCGCAACCGACCACTGCCAGTGATCGCGCGCGTCGTTGATGGCAACACCGTTTTTGATTTGCGCTCGTGTTTTGCACACGATGACGACGAGTTGATTGCAGCACTCAAGTCGCTACCAACTCGGTAAGTACGCATATGCGCATTATTGCCACAGCGGGCCACGTCGACCACGGCAAATCATCTCTCGTCCAAGCCCTCACTGGCACTGATCCAGATCGTTGGGCCGAAGAGAAACGCCGCGGGCTCACCATCGACCTTGGCTTTGCATTTACCCAGATCGGCGAACAACAGATCGGTTTCATCGACGTACCCGGTCATGTTCGTTTTTTGCGCAACATGCTCGCGGGCATTGGTGGCATTGACGCCTGCATGTTTGTCGTTGCAGCCAACGAGGGTTGGAAACCCCAAACCGAAGAACACCTGCGCATTCTTGATGCACTTGGCATCACACATGGAATCATTGCGCTCACAAAAACTGACTTAGTTGATGATGACTCTCAGGCCATTGCAAGTGTGAAACAACATGTGCGATCTACATTTCTCGAGCACGCACCAATCATTTCGGTTTCAGTGCTCGACGCCAACACACTCGATGTACTACGCAGTGCACTCACAAGTCTTGTTGCATCGCTACCTCCAGTTGTCAACACCAATCGTCCACGTATTTGGGTTGACCGCTCGTTTGCCGCAAAAGGTTCCGGCACGGTCATCACGGGCACGCTTACTGGTTCGTCGCTGAGCATCGGCGACGAACTTGTGGTGCAGCCATCCAACAGCCCCGTAAAAATTCGTGGCATTCAATCCAACGGAACTTCGGTTGACACACTTCAAGCAGGTAATCGTTGTGCCCTCAATATTTCTGGCATCGATCATGTCGATATCAATCGCGGCGACGTCTTAGTACGCGATACACAGTGGCTTGGCACCACCAAGTTTGATGCGGCACTCAATGTTTTGGCTTCCATTGAGCACTCGGTATCACGGCGTGGCAGTTACATGATGTACATCGGCTCTCGAGAAGTCCCCGTTGTATTGCACACCATCGGCCAATCAAACCTCGGTAGTGGTGAAACTGGTCTCATTCGCGTCACACTTCCCAACACACTTCCACTTGCCCCCGGTGACCGTTTTATTCTGCGCGAGTCTGGCCGTGACGAAACCATTGGTGGTGGTGAAGTGCTCGACATCATGCCCATACTGCGCACTTCGAAGGCCACGCCAAACAAAAATATCCAACGTGTAGTGAGCGAGCGCGGCTGGGTGCAACTGCAACAGTTGCATCTGCTGGCTGGCCGCAATGTTGATATATCCGAAGTTGAGCAGGTGTTGGACGGCTGGGTCACGACCACCGACAACCTTGGTTCAATGCAGCAAGAAGTATCGGCGCTCGTCTCTGCAGCCAACGACATCGGTGTCGATGTGGCAACGCTGACAACACATCAGCGACTGGTGTTACCAACACTTACCGACGTCACCGTGCGCGAGGGTCGTGCTCGCAGCACCTCAGCCAATGACATTGCATCCCACCCTATGGTTCGGCAGTTTGCCGATGCTGGTTGCATGCCACCCGACAGTGTGTCGTTCGACAAAGCAATTATTCGCCAACTGGTGCAACGTGGAGTGCTTATCCACTGTGACGACTTGTATTTTCATTCTTCCGCAATTGACAAAGCAATTACATCTGTTCGTCACCTCGTAAATACACACCCGCAAGGTTTTACGGTTGCGCAGTTTCGCGAGCACCTTGGTGTTTCACGCAAATATGCAATTCCGATTATTAATCAACTTGATGCAACCGGCTTTACTCGCCGCCGCGAAGACTTGCGTATTGCAGGGCCAAAACTTTAAAAAATATTAGGCCAGTTTGCGACGGCTGCGACTCAGCACGTATGCACCCAGCACCGCCACACCACTTCCAGCAATTGCAAGCGGTGCCACATCTTCGTTATTCACAACAACCCCAAGAGCAAGCGAAACTGCTGGCATCAAATACAAACTTGCTGCTGCACGCGTTGACCCGATACGACCGGCCAGCATCACCATCGCATAGTGCGCAACCGCGGTGCCAAGAACGCCCAGCGCAAGCACTGCCATTAATGCTGTCCATTCAAATGGTCGATCGTTGTTCAAAGTTGAATAGATGCCAAGTGGAGCAAGCATCACAACCGCAACAATCTCGGCTCGCCACAACACGGGCAATGCACCAAATTGCTGTTGTAATGGGCTCGCAATATTGAGTGCAAACCCGTAGAGCATCAGCGCACCAATGATGAGAGCAACGCCAAACGAACTCGACGAACCTTCACGAATACTCGGCAATGCAATCAGCACAACTCCTATGCATCCAATCGCAAGACCAACAATCTGTCCACGAGGTGGTAATCGTCGCGCAATCACACCAGCAACCATCGCCACAAATAATGGCGTTGCACCGTTGAGCATGCCTGTCACACTGCTCGACACGTGCTGTTCGGCAAATGGAAACACCGAAAGCGGCACTGCCAGCCATACGAGTGCGAGCAACACAATATTGCGCCACGCACTGCGCGGCACCGGAGCGCGAACACCAGGCACAAATGTCAGCGTGATGCAACCGAGCACCACCCTCATTGGTGTGATCATGCCTGGCGCAAAAGAACGCAATGCAATTGAGATGAAATAAAACGACGAGCCCCACACCACGCCAGGTGTGAGTAAGAGCAACCAGTCGAGTGGTTGAAGTGGCGCTACTTCGGCAGCCGTTCTGCGGGCCGACGAATCGTTACTCATTTGCAGGTTTGCGCATCTCTCGATAGTCGCGTGCCGCGCCCTCGAGAGGCTCGACTTCAAGTGTGATGCCATCAATTGCTGCCACCCTGCACGGTGCACCTTGCAATAGTGGTGTCGACCTATTGGTGCGGGCACGCCATTGTGCGCTCTGCACAATCACAATCCCCTCTGGTGAGATATCGGATTGTGCAATGCCCTCCATACCAATCATCCACTCACGTCCGATGGTCGGTGTTGCAAAACGCGTGCGCACCATCGATGGCATGCCAACAATAAAAGCAAGCGACATCATTGCAATACCGCACACCAATGTGAGCCACGACATGCGCATCGAACTGCCGTCAACGGGCTGATACAACGTGAGCGATGCAAGAGTAAAAACTCCAAGCCCGATGCCCGTCCACAATCTTGGTACGCCTACTTGTACATCGATTGCAAACGCAAAGACAGAAAGCACGATGAGCGCAACTGCCCAAAGGTGCACTGGCAGAGCAGCCAGGCCGTACACACCGAGCACCAAGCACACTGCTCCGACGAATCCTGCGATGCCGATGCCAGCAGTAAAAAATTCAAATATCAAAAGCGACAAACCGATAGCGAACAACAAATATGCAACCGGCGGGCTTGCCACCGTATGCATCAGCTGTCCGACAACACCGAGTTTAAAAAATCTCACCGTTGTTGCATCACGCACGACTAGTCCGCTTGCGTCGAGCGACTCAACAACTGTGTCAAGTGTTTGGCCATCAATTGTTAAACCATCTAGCGCGTACAACATGTTGCGCACCACAGGCACGCCTTCATCGGTTCCAACATTTTTGAGCACGCCAAGTTTGCGAGCGTCGCTAAAACCAACACTCGAATTCTTTAATGACGAGTCGGCTGATCCAAAACTCACCGCAGCACCGCCCACACTCAACAACTCTCCACTGTGTCCGATGCGCGCACCAGGTGCCATCGCTGTTACGTCGGCCACTGTCAGCATCTGTGCCGACAAACCATATGCTCGAGCACCAGTTGGTCCAACCCACACTGCAACCGGAATTTTGGCTGACGAAATCTTTTCCAACACTTGCGCCATGCGCTCACGAGATACAACTGCGCCACGCGAATTCACTTGCAACACAATTGCTTGAGCGCCATTGGTCGACGACCTATCAATCGCGGCCTCGATCTCTGCAACAACTACGCCGTCAAGTAATCCGCTGACTGCCACCACGTCAACTGGTGCAAGCTGATCGGCAGATGGTGTCGATGCTGCAGATGCACCAGCGTTCATTGACAACCCTGCTGCTCCAATGATCAGTGCGACCGCACCTACGCGCACCATTTTCGAAAACTTCAGCAACTGATCCTCCGGGGGTAATTCTTGGTGCTTATTACGCAACTTGTACTTCCGAACAACTTACGGTATCTGCCTCAAACGCTAAGATTCCTTTCGTGCATATTTTGCTGGCCACCGATGCCCAATGGGTACTTGACGAAGTTCTTGCAGCACTTGGTTCACCCGACACGTCATTTACGGTCTGTCGTAACGGGCGTGATGTGCCAGAAGCCATCGCCACTCGCACACCCGATCTTGCTGTACTCGACTTACAAATCGGTTCCATGGGCGCAATGGCAGTCACGATGAATCTTCGTCTTGATCACAGCGACCACCGCATCCCGCATGTACCAGTGTTGATGTTGCTCGATCGCAAGGCCGATGTACATCTGGCTCGTCGCAGCGGCGCAAATGGTTGGATCACCAAGCCACTCGACGCACTGCGATTGCAGCGTGCAGCAAACACAGTTGCAAGTGGCGACTCGTGGCATGACGGCGAAGTTCTCGCCGCCAACGCCTAAGTTTTCTTAGCTCTTTTTGCGAATTCGACGCGATCGCTTTTCGCGCACAGGCTTTTCAACAACGCGCACAAGTTCGTCGTCAATCACATCGTGACGTGTGCCCCAGCTGCTTGCGAGTGCCTGAATCATTGCTGAAGCCGGCAGAGCCATCACTGCACCAAGTGGTCCAAGAACCGCGCCACCCACCATTGCTGCACCAAATGCAACTGCCGCATGCACATGCAAAGTGCGTGCAGTAATACGCGGTGCAAACAAATAATTCTCAAGTTGTTGAT
The DNA here is from genome assembly GCA_964532575.1 of uncultured Acidimicrobium sp. Classification (GTDB taxonomy): domain Bacteria; phylum Actinomycetota; class Acidimicrobiia; order Acidimicrobiales; family Ilumatobacteraceae; genus UBA3006. Next base: position 4,197 of record CAZHIN010000003.1, on the reverse strand, counting down.
ACACCAAGATGAACCCAATCACGAACAAAGCCTTCAGCGGTGAGTCAAGGAATGTAAGCAACAACGGCAACACACCGGCCAAGTATGTGCCGACGACTGGAAGGAATTGCGAAACGATGCCAACCCACAACGCCATCGCCACAGGAGCAGGCGTACCAATTGCTTGAAATGCAATCCAATGGAAGAACGCCGAGATCAATGCAAGCAGTGCGCGCGAATACAAATATCCGCCAGTTTTTTCAATTGCCAAGTCCCACGTTTTCAGCACGGTGCGTTGGCGCGCCGCTGGCAACCTGCTGCAAATTGTGCGACGCATCTTTGGACCATCTGCAACAAGATAAAAAGTAAATAACGAAACCGTCAACATCTGAAACAACACACCAAGTGCGCTTGTCGACAAACTGATGGCCTTGCCACGTTGGTTATTAATAAAGGTCTGTACAGGGCCATCTGGCTTGGCGATCGATGCATTTACTTCTGCTGGATCAATATGAGTATTAAATGTGCTGTTCACAAAGTCGACTGTGTCATTGACATACGTTTTACTGTTGGTGAGCACATCGGCAACTTGACTGCCCACCAACGTGCCAATTGCGCCAACAAACAGAATGCAAAATGCCAACACGCCAAACAAAATCAGCCCAGTGCCACTACCCCTGCGCCATCCGCGTCTCGCCAATCGATTAACACCAGGCTCAATGGCCAGTGCCAAAAACATTGAGACCAAGAGCAACAAAATAAAGCTTGATAACTGATGAAACATCTCACGTACGACTAGTGCACCCAAAAAGCCAAGCCAAAAGATCACAACCGCACGAGGCACCCATTTAGGCATCGAAGTATCCGTGTTTGTCGTCACGAACCCACATTACTCGGCATCCAATTCGTGTGGTCTGATCTGTTTAGTGGCACGATAGAGATGTGGCAAAGATCAGCAATCCATTCCCCAACAACACTGCAGTCACCGAATTGATCACTACTGTGCGCGACTCACTTGGTGGTGCATTGCGTGCTCGCGTCATTGGTCCAAACGGGGATGCTCGCGCCCAAGAACTCATGGACACACCAGGTCAACGATGGTTTGACGAAGATCGCCCTGTGCGACGCGTGCACTCCGATGCCTCCATGTTCATTGGCGGCCTCCGCTCGCTCATGATTCAAACATTGCACCCGCTCGCCATGGCTGGCGTTGCCAATCACTCAAATTACAAAACGGATCCGTGGGGTCGCTTGCAACGCACTGCAGATTTCTTGGCAGCAACAACGTTTGGTCCAGCGGATGAGGCCCAAAAGATCATTGATCGCAGCAAGCACGTTCATGGATTCGTTAACGGCACTGCGAGTGATGGCAGACCATATTCGGCAAACGACCCACACCTACTGCGTTGGGTGCATGTTGTCGAAGTCGACAGTTTCCTCACCTCGCACCAGCGCTATGGCAAAGAGCCATTCGATCAAGCCGGCCGTGATGGTTATGTTGCCGACATGGCACTTATCGCTGTAAAGCTCGACGTGCCAAACCCTCCTACAACCGAAAAAGAACTCCGCGAGCAATTACTTTCATTTCGAGATGAACTCAAGAGCACGCCAGAGTCTCGTGATGCACTCAAATACTTGATGTTCCAACCACCACTTCCTATTCCGGCACGAGCAGCGTATTACGCACTTGTTGCCGCAACGGCAGCCACACTTCCAGCATGGTCACGCCCAATGTTGCGCATTCCATATCTGCCACTCACCGAGCGCTTTGCGTTGCGTCCTCTCGGATCTGGAATCACCAAGGCATTCCGTTGGATTACTGAACCAACATCGCCTTATCGCAAAGCGGTTGACGAAGACACGATTGCCTGAGCAACAAAAGCGTTATACAAATTCTGCTGCGCTGAATCAGTTTGTGCTGTGTCTTCCGGATGCCATTGCACACCAACCAACCAATGATCGGTGTGTTCAATACCTTCCAGCAAACCGTCTGGCGACCACGCAACAGCAACACAACCTGGCGCAACTTGGTCAACAATTTGGTGGTGAAACGAAGCGCCGCGAATTGCGGTAGTTCCTAACGCACGAGCAAGCCTGCTGCCTTCTTGAATGCGCACATCATGTACCGCAAAAGGCGCACCTTCAGGGAAATTGTCTGGCTTGTGCAGCACTTGAGTATCGGCATTGGGCAGCGTGGCGATTTCTTGCACCAATGTGCCACCCAAGGCAACGTTGGTGATCTGTAGTCCGCGGCAAATGGCAAGCACTGGCTTGCCCATACGAATTGCAGCCTTAACCATCGTTGATTCAAAAATATCCTGCTCAGTCAAGATGCCATACACATACACACTTGGTTCTTGTCCATATAGCTTTGGATCTACGTCGCCGCCGCCCATCAAGATCAGGCCGTCGAAGCGCGCCATCAGTTCGTCGGCATCTTCGTCGGTCAATTGTTGTGGCACCACAATTGCTGGCTCACCACCTGCACGCAACACTGCATTCGTATATACATCGCCCGCAAAGTGCACAGCACTGCGCGAAACGCGGCTGGCAGGGCCAACACGACCGGCAATGGCGATGATTGGTTTCACGCGCTACAGGCTACAGAATGCCCTTTGGATCATTGCCAAAATGATCAAGCCAAAGAATCAGCCAGTCATGACGTTGTCAAGGCCGCTTGCAAGAGCTACAGCGACAAGCTTGCCACCGCCATAAGCCAGTCCATACCAATTTTTTGAATCGTTTGCTGATTGTTGCATGGTCCAAGTAATTCCATCTGGTGAAGTCATCACTCGCTCAGTGCCAGATGCGGCAACAGCTACCCACACACCGTCACCATAAACGACAGTCGTCCAAGATTGATATGAGCCCGGTATTGAACGGGCAGTCCAAGTGAATCCATCGGGCGAAGTCATAACTTGATTCGACCCGTATTTTGTCGCCACCCACAAACCGTTTCCGTAACCGACACCTCGCCAGTCTCCACCAGCTGCTGACGTGCCAGCAGTCCAAGTGAATCCATCGGACGAAGTCATAACTTGATTAGTTCCATCTCCGGTGCGAGCAACTGCTACAAACAATCCACCTCCATACGCCACTGCGTGCCATCGGAGCGAGTTTGGTGACGTTCGCGAAGTCCAGGTAACGCCATCTGGCGAAGTAATGATTTGACTATTGCCTCCACTTTCAGCGACGGCTACAAATAATCCGTTGCCATAAGTCACCGAGTATCTGTCGTTGGCATCTGGCGCAATGCGTTGCGTCCAGTCAATCCCATTGGTCGAAGACATCACACGACCCCCATAACCTACGGCTACCCACGTGCCTCCACCATAAGTAACATCCCACCATTCATCGTTTGCTGCCGAAGTTCGTGAAGTCCACGTAATTCCGTCTGGCGAAGTCATTACGGCATTGTCCCCGGTGGCTACGAACAATCCATTTCCGTATTCAACAGACATCCAATAGCCCGTTGTCGCAGTGCGCGAAGTCCATAGAGATCCAGTGCCTGCTGCAGCTGCTTCGGCGGCAGCTCTTTGAGCTGCCGTATATGGTGTCGTTGAAGCTGACGCACTTGATGCAGTTGATGTCGCTGCTGCGTTACTTGCTGTAGCGGTAAACGTGTAGGCAGTGCCATTAGTAAGTCCGGTAACAGCGCAGCTGCCCGAAGATCCCGTTACTGTGCACGTTCTGGTTTCTCCCGAAACTTGTGGCGATGCACTCACGGTGAAGGATGACGGTGTTCCACCGGTACCTGCTGCAACAGTCACGGTGACTTGATTATCACCATAAACACGGTTTGTTATTCGTGGCGTTCCTGGAGCCGACACGGTCACCGTGAGAGTAAACGTCGCTGTTGATGATCCAATAGCGTTTGTTGAGGTGATCGTGTAGGCCGTTGCACTCTGCACTGTTGTTGGTGTACCTGACAACAATCCCGTAGATGTATTGAACGACGTACCAGATGGAGCGGACGGGCTGATTGAAAAACTCACAATTGCAGTACCCGTTGGCGTAATTCTGTAACCGGTCATAGCCACATTTTGCACAACTGATTCAGAACTCGACGACAACACGAATCCTGGGCCTGCTTCATTGGTGGTTGTACCGCCTGATGCAACGTCACGCCATGTTGAATAGAACTGTGATGGTGCAATATATGCACCACTCACAGTCGCTACACCTGTTGAATGCGCTGCTGCTTTGCAAGCTGCTGCA
>CAZHIN010000002.1:62963-63347 GCA_964532575.1 uncultured Acidimicrobium sp. | reverse complement strand
TTTTTCGAGACGAGTTTGTGTGTGCTGCAAACCATTCTTTTGCAGAGTTCATTTCGCCTCGGCCGGTATAGATGGCGCCTACACGGTCGCAACCAATCACATCGCCGATTCCGGCATTAAGCAGAATTTTGCCAATGGCAACGCCGGCTGCGCCAACGCCGGCGATGACAACGGTGAGGTCTTCCATTTTCTTGCCAGTGATCTTCAATGAGTTCCACAACGCTGCCAATGTGACAACGGCTGTGCCATGTTGATCATCGTGAAACACAGGAATGTCAAGACTCGCGCGTAGCCGTTCTTCAATTTCAAAACACTCGGGTGCTTTGATGTCTTCCAAGTTGATTCCACCAAATGTTGGCGCAATACGTTGCACAAATTCAACAA
>CAZHIN010000002.1:48754-62844 GCA_964532575.1 uncultured Acidimicrobium sp. | reverse complement strand
GGGAAACCATTTACCCCACCGAATTCTTTAAACAACAGGGCCTTGCCCTCCATGACAGGCATCGCACCCTCTGGGCCGATGTCGCCAAGTCCGAGTACCGCAGTTCCATTGCTCACAATGGCAACGGTGTTCTTGCGAATGGTGTACTTGTGAGAGAGCAACGGATCTTTTTCGATTGCAGTACAGACGCGAGCAACACCTGGCGTGTATGCCATTGACAAATCATCCCGGTCGTTCACTGGTGCCGTGCTGATGACTTCAATCTTTCCGGCCTCGTGCATGCGGAATGTTCGGTCCCACCAATCAAGAACTTTCACGCCGTCGAGTTTTTGTACTGCCGCAACTATTGCATGTTGATGCTCTTCGTTACGACAGTGCACAACAAGACTGCGACGAAGAACTGGACCACGAACATCAAAACCATCGAGTGCTCCGATGTTTCCATCCGCTTCGCCAATCGCTGCACACAACCGCCCAAGAGTGCCAGGCACATTGTCGAGCTGGCAGTCAAGCGCAATAGAAAATGCAGCGTTAGGGAGGGTAGACATATGACCCTCTACGCTACGGACTCCCCAACCGCCAAACTACGGGGCCTACCTCAAAATTGCTGGATTCAGTCTGTTATTTACTCAACACGCAAGCCAGAGATTGCGCGAGCAATCACCAACTGCTGAATCTCTGAGGTGCCCTCGAAGATGGTGTGAATCTTGGCGTCACGATGCCAACGCTCTACTGGATACTCGCGTGTGTAGCCGTAGCCGCCCAAAATCTGAATTGCGTCTTCAGTGACTTTGACCGACATTTCGGAGGCAAAATATTTGCTCTGTGAGCCTTCTGCATTTTTGTAGCCACCGTTTTTAGCAAGCCACGATGCGCGCCAGATGAGCAAGCGTGCTGCGTCGATCTGGGTGATCATGTTTGCAAGCTTGAACGCAATGGCTTGATGCATGATGATCGGCTTACCAAATGCTTTGCGCTCTTTGGCATAGTCGAGTGCGTATTCATATGCCGCACGAGCAACACCGAGTGCTTGCGCACCAACTGCAGGGCGTGTTGCTTCAAATGTGGCCATTGCTGGTTGCTTGCCACTCGACGTGCCTTCGCGATATCGCGCAAGTTTGGCGTCGAGTTTTTCTTTGCCGCCAAGTAGGCAGCGGCCTGGGATGCGAACATCTTCGAGTACCACTTCTGCTGTGTGGCTAGCGCGAATGCCGTGCTTCATGTATTTCTGTCCTTGCGACAAACCTTTTGTGTTTGGCGGAACAACAAAACTCGCTTGACCGCGACCTTTGAGTTCTGGATCGACTGCTGCAACTACCACGTGCACGTTGGCAATGCCACCGTTAGTGATCCATGCTTTTGTGCCATTGAGCACCCACTCATCTTTTGCTTCGTCGTACACCGCGCGTGTGCGCAAGTTGGACACGTCGCTGCCTGCGTCTGGTTCGCTCACACAAAATGCACCGACCTTGACATCGTCTGCAGTGCCATAACACTGTGGCACCCACTCCATCATTTGCTCGGGTGTGCCGTTGCCGGCAATACCTGCTGCTGCGAGACCAGAGCCCATGATTGCCATGCCGATTCCTGCATCGCCCCAAAACATTTCTTCGATTGCAACAACCATCGTGAGACCAGTTGGGTCTGCCATTGCATTCATGATGAAGTCGAGGCCGTACAAACCAATTTTTGCTGCCTCTTGCACGATCGGCCAAGGAAACTCTTCTTTTTCATCCCACTCATGTGCGGCAGGACGAATGGTGTCAACAGCAAACTGGTGAATCCAATCTTTAATTTGAAGTTGATCATCGTTCAATGAAAGTGAAAATTCGGTCATGGCACCAAGTTACCGTGCAGTAGACCTATCTGCCACATTTCATTTGTCTCACCGTCACCTGTCAATTGACCTACGGTTTGAGGGTATGAGCAACGACTCGCTATCAACTCCCCATTCACGAGAAACCTGCGATGCCTGTCGACTGGTAGATCGCATGGACGGCAAAGAAGACGGGCGTCTGTTTGACCTAGACCATTGGAACGTGACCAGCGGTAAGCGTCATTTTGAGGCGGCGCGCCAGGCACAAGATCGCGTGGCCGATCGCGTCACCAGTTTTGCAGGGTCACTCAATTTTGTCTACATCCACACTGTTTGGTTCGGTATTTGGGTCATGTTCAATATCGGCGTATTCGGTGCTTCGATGAAATTCGACGAATATCCATTTGGTTTGTTGACGATGGTCGTCAGTCTTGAAGCAATATTTCTCGCAACGTTTGTGATGGTCAGTCAAAATCGTCAGGCTGCTCGCTCGGATGCCAGGTCGCAAGCCGACTTTGAAGCAAACCTGCAAGCCCTCATTTGGTCGGTGCACATTGGCCACAAACTTGGACTCGACATTGAACACGTTGAAAACTTGTGCAAGGGCGTGATCGAGCAAGCTCGCAAATCAAACGCTACTTCGTAACAGGAAGTTGCAATATTGCGGGTGCAATTGTTTCAAAAATAAGTTTTGCGCCAGGTTTGTAGGCGTGCACGCCGTCCCATCGATACGACAAACTTGTTGAGATCGTTGGGTCGGTGCACCACTCTGTTGGGCCGCTCACAAAAAACACTCCGTCATCTTCCGGCGCAGCGATGTCACGCAACAAATCATTGAGATGTCTTGTGCGCGCATCGTCACCTCGCTGAGGAAGAGCAGGCACTGGCCCTCCCTTCGAGTCGACGGGTCTCATGCAAGCAACTTCAAGTAACGCAACCGTTACCCCAGTTGCGCGCAGCGCGTCTATGCCGCGCTGCATCTGGGTTCGAAAAATAGTGTCGGCTGGCGCCGTGTTAAATGCAAACGTAAAGCCATTAATTTTGAGGTCGAGAACTTCCCACGCCCCAATCACCACAAGAGCAACATCGGCTTGTGCTTTTGTTGCCGACTTGGCCCAACTTGTTTCGAAACCTTCGCAGTTTGCAAAATTGCGTCGGAAATTTCCATTTGTGCCGCCAACACCAACGCCTCTGTCGTACACGCCACAACCATCAATTGATCCATCGGCGACAATAAAAGTTTCTTGCATGCCCGACGGTTTGTTAAGGGCAAGCGCATGCGCCTGCGAGTCGCCAACAATCACCAATGTGCGTGGCAATTTGGCAATCGTTGTCGAAGTTGTCAAAACAGATGTTTCAGTGCTCACGACGGTTGTGGGTACTTCAAATATCACCGTGGCACTCGAAGTATCAACCGCCATATCTCGTGCCTCGATGCCAACCACCTTGATGCCGGTAATACCGAGACATGCAACTACAACAGCAGCAAGAAGCACTGGAAGTCGGCGACGCAACGCGCTGAGTTGTTGACGGTTGTGCCACCAATTACCAAGTGCTCCATGGCGAGTGGGGATTTCGACATATTGATAAACAAATTCGTTGACAATTACCGTGATAGCAAGCGCAACGGCCAAGCGATTGCCCGAGTCGCGAGCATGAGCCACAACGAAGATGGGCCAATGCCAGAGGTACAAACCATACGAGCGACGGCCGACTTCGACAAAAAAGTCTTGTGAGAAAAACTTCTTGACAAAGAGACCGTTGGGACGCATGACAACGGCAATGATCACGGCCGACGCAACCGTCGTGGCGGCCAAACCGCCTTGATACAGACGTGCGTCAGCCACGTGCACTATGGCCATGAGCACACCAATCACTGCGATTGATGCAATTGCCAATGCATCAGCGATTGACGATCTCCACCAACTGGATGGAGATGTTTTGCGCCATGGTCGCCACAGCATTGCAACTGCTGCGCCAAGCAATAAGCCAGTCGAGCGAGTGAGAGTGCTGAGATATAAAAAATTGGTGCGTGTTTCGTTGTCTTGCACAAACCGCAACCCTGTTGCGGCCATGACTCCGCCACTGCAAACAACAAGTAGCACTCCAGAAATCTTCGGTCGCATCCACTTTGCACCAAAAATGAATGCAAACAACAGTGGCCAGACGAGATACCACTGCTCTTCCACTGCAAGCGACCACAGGTGACGCAGTACGGGTAGCGAACTCGCGGCAAAGTATGGCGTTTTTACCACGAAGATCTGCCACCAATTAGAAAAATAGCCAAGTGACGGCAACACGTCGCGGCGAAAATCTGGCGCTGAATCTGGCGCAAAAAATGCCACACAAACCGCGGTTGCACACAACATCACAAAGAGCGCTGGCAAGAGTCGGCGAGCACGTCGAACCCAAAATTGTTTGAGGTTGATACCGCCGGTTGATTCGCGCTCATCAAGAAGCAACGACGTAATCAGAAATCCGCTGACAACAAAAAATACTTCGACGCCCAAAAACCCACCAGGCAACCACGCGATGTTTGCGTGATACAACATCACCGCGATCACGCTGAATGCGCGGATGCCGTCAAGCGAGGGCTCGTAGCCCATCTGTTGCCGGTTGTTCATTTGACTTTTACAAACGCAATGGTGATCGCAACCACATAGATCAGTGCACCAAGAGTAAATGGCGCGCCGATGCCAATGTGATCAAAAGCAAAACCAGCAAGTGGCGGGCCGAGCACGCGTGCAAGAGCCGATGCCGACTGCTGAACGCCGAGCGCTTCGCCACGACGATTGTCATCGGCAGAGTTTGCAACAAGTGCACTGAGCGATGGGCTTGCAATGCCTGCGCCAATCACCATGATGATCAACGCAACGATGAGCGTTGGCCAGATAACTGCGGCACCAAGGAAAAGCAAACCAACAGCGACCAACACTTGACCATTGCGCAAGAGTCGTAGTGATCCATACTTTGCCGTGAGTGGTGCAATCAATGCACCTTGCACACCTGACATCAATATGCCAACGCCAAGAAACACTGCTGCTGTCGATGCTTCGGTGAGATTAAAACGCGCGCCACCAAACAATGAGAACGTTGCTTCAAAGCCCGAGAATGCGAACATCGAGAAAAACCCAACGGCTGCAAGTGCGCCATATTTGCGTTTGCGCAATGGCTTAGCAGTGCGCCGTGTTTCGCTGGCACGAGTAATGTCGCGCGTTTCGGGCAACCGAATCATTGCAGCAACTGCATTGACGAGAGCCAAACAACCTGCAAGATAAAACGGCACATGCGGGCCGCCAAGAGCCGCGAGACCACCAAATGCCGGGCCAAAAACGAAACCAACTCCAAATGCCATGCCAAGTAGACCAAGCATTCGTGCGCGTTGCTCTTTGGTGCCGATATCGGTCACTGCGCTTTGTGCAACTGACACGCTTGCACCAGATGCTCCGTCAATGAGTCGACCCGCAAACAACACCCACAATGCGCCAGCAGCACCAGTAATAAAACTGCCAACTGCTGTACCGAGCAACGAAATAACAATGACTGGTTTGCGACCAATGCGATCAGACCATCGACCAAGGATTGGCGCAAAAATCATTTGGGCAAGCGAGAACGATGCGAACAACATGCCAACTTGAAAACCGGTTGCCCCAAATCGATCGGCGTAACGACCAAGTATTGGTGCGACCATGCCAAACCCGACCATGTCGAGGGCAACAGTGGACCAAATGATCCAAAAACCGCGCGGCAACGGCTCGCGTTGAGTTTGTGCAGTGTTGGTCATGCTCGGCGCACGCGAGTGCCTGCCTTGGTGGTCTCGACCACGTAGCCGGCTGCTTGCAGTTCAATACGGATGGCGTCTGCCGTTGCAAAATCTTTTGCCACGCGAGCCGCATCGAGTTGTTGTGCGCGCTCAACAATCGCTGGGTCAATATCATCACCACTGCGCAATACAAGACCAAGTGCGTTACACATTTCGTGAACTGCATTTGCCAGCGCAGCACATCCTTGCGTGTCGCCAGATTCGATGGCGATGTTGGCGCGTCGCACGGCGTCAAAGATAAGCGCCATTGCGTTTGGTGTATCAATGTCGTTGTCCATCACTTCACGAAACTTGGCGAGCACTTCAGAGTCGGCGATTTTTTCGGGCAATGATGCTTTTGCCATGCGGTCTGCAAACCCGTCCAGATTGGCAAGAGACTTGACCGACGAATCAATATTGTCTTGACCAACTTTTACTGGCGAGCGGTAGTGCGTTTGCAACAACAACATGCGGTATGCGCGCGGGTCATAGTGCTGCACCAAGTCGACAAGATTGGTCACGTTGCCAAGGCTCTTCGACATCTTTTCGCCATCGGTGTCAACAACAAACCCGTTGTGCATCCAGTGCTGAGCAAATGTCTTACCTAGCGCTACTGCTTGAGCACGTTCGTTTTCGTGGTGAGGGAAGCGCAAGTCGGCGCCACCGCAATGCAAATCAAAACCTTCGCCGAGCAATTGCAAACTCATCACAACACATTCGCTGTGCCATCCTGGTCGACCCTCGCCCCACGGTGATGGCCAACTGGGCTCGCCGGGTTTCGAAAACTTCCACAGTGCAAAGTCGGCTGGGTGACGCTTTTGTGCAGCACCCAACACTTCTCGGTCGCCACCACCCGACAACATGTCATCCAAATTTTGATGCGCAAGCAACCCATAGTCGGGCACAGACGAAATATCGAGATACACGCCATCGTCGGTTGCATAGGCACTATCACTCGACATCAACTCGCCAATCATGTCCACCATCTGGTCTACATATTCGGTTGCGTGTGGAACATCGGTTGGTCGCAACACACCGAGCGCAGTCATCGCATCGAACCACACTGTTTCGCACTTGTGTGTGATCTCATTCCACGGACGATTCTCGCGATTGGCGCGGTCAATGATCTTGTCGTCGATGTCGGTGATGTTGGACACCAATCGCACCTGTACGCCACACCACTCCATATATCTACGCAAGATGTCGTAGACCAAAGTGGCTCGACCGTGGCCCAAATGCGGCGGACCGTACACGGTTGGGCCACACAAATAGATGCCCAACTTGCCCGGCTCACGCATCTTGAGTTCGCGCACATCGCGTGTCACGGTGTCATATAAGTGCAGCACGCACACAGCCTAGAGGCGCAGTTGTAGGCCAAGCAGTGGTCTGAGCCAATACAGTTAATGCGCGATGACTGTGCCCGATAAGCCCCAACTCGACAACGTCGAAAGCAAGTTGATTGCACAATGGGATGCCTCGGGCACATACGCATTCGATCGCAAGGCCACTCGCGACAATGTGTTTGCGATTGATACTCCTCCGCCCACCGTGAGCGGTTCGTTGCACATGGGTCACGTGTTCAGTTACACCCACACCGATGCTGTCGCCCGCTTTTGGCGCATGCGCGGCAAGTCGGTTTTTTATCCGATGGGCTGGGACGACAACGGCCTGCCAACCGAGCGCCGCGTACAAAATTATTTTGGTGTCTCGTGCGACCCGAGCGTTGCTCACGACCCCAAGTTTGTGCCGCCATTTCGTGGCGATGTGCCCAAAGACCACCGTGCGGTTGCCATCTCGCGCCCAAACTTCATTGCCTTGTGCGAAGAACTCACGCACCAAGACGAAAAAATATTTGAAGATCTGTTTCGTCGACTTGGATTGTCGGTTGATTGGTCATTGTTGTACACCACCATCAGCGATCACGCGCGACGCACAAGTCAAGACGCGTTCTTGCGCAACTTGTCGCGTGGCGAGGCCTACGCCCAAGAAGCACCAACATTGTGGGACGTTGATTTTGGAACAGCCGTTGCTCAAGCCGAGCTCGAAGACCGCGAGCGTCCTGGTGCGTTCCACGATATTTCTTTTGCACACGAGTCGGGTGGCGAAATACTGATTGCAACTACGCGACCCGAACTCATCCCCGCTTGTGTTGCACTCGTTGCTCACCCCGATGACGATCGATATAAACCATTTTTTGGCACCATGGTGCGCACACCGTTGTTTGACGTTGCGGTGCCAGTGCTTGCTCACGAACTTGCACAGATCGACAAAGGCACGGGCATTGCAATGGTCTGTACGTTCGGCGATCTCACCGATGTTGTGTGGTGGCGCGAACTCAATTTGCCAACACGACCAATCATCGGCCGCGATGGTCGCATCCTGTCGCAAGCACCAGACGGCATGACGAGTACGAGTGGTCTCAAACACTACGCAGATCTTGCCGGCAAGTCGGTGAAGCAGGCACAAACTGCCATTGTCGAGATGTTGCGCACGAGCGGCGACTTGCGTGGCGAGCCAAAACCGATCACCCACCCCGTCAAGTTTTACGAAAAAGGAGATCGACCACTCGAGATCGTGACCAGTCGTCAGTGGTACATCCGCAACGGCGGTCGCGATGCAGATTTGCGCGCAGCATTGCTGGCGCGCGGCGATGAGTTGGCCTGGCATCCCGAATTTATGCAGCATCGCTACAGCAACTGGGTCGACGGACTGAATGGTGACTGGCTCGTGAGCCGTCAGCGTTACTTCGGTGTGCCTGTGCCGCTGTGGTATCGATTGAATGCGGCTGGCGAACCCGACTATGCAAACCCACTTGTTCCCGACGCATCGCGTTTGCCGATCGATCCAAGCACAGATGTTCCAAGTGATTTCACCGAAGCACAACGCGGTGTGCCGGGTGGGTTCGTTGGTGACGCCGATGTGCTCGACACCTGGGCAACGTCGTCGTTAACGCCACAAATTGCTGGCCGTTGGCTCGACGACCCTGCCATGTTTAACAATGTGTTTCCAATGGACGTGCGCCCTCAGGGTCACGACATCATACGCACCTGGTTGTTTGCAACAACTGTTCGTTCGCACTTCGAACACAGTGTTGCACCGTGGCACAATGCTGCTTTGTCTGGATGGATCTTGGACCCCGATCGCAAAAAGATGTCGAAGTCAAAGGGCAACGTCGTCACGCCTATCGATTTGTTTGAGCAATACGGCAGCGATGCCGTGCGCTACTGGGCTGCATCTGCCCGACCAGGAGTCGACACCGCATTTAGCGAAGACCAAATGAAGGTTGGACGCAAACTTGCCACCAAGTTGCTGAACGCCACCAAGTTTGTGTTGGGTGCGGGTGACGTGAGTGCAGATGTCGTGCCAACCGAACCACTTGACGTTGCAATGTTGCAGCGACTCAGCGTTGTGATTAACGATGCGACTACCGCATTTGAATCATTTGACTACGCGCGCGCACTTGAGCGCACCGAATCATTCTTTTGGTGGTTTTGCGACGACTACCTCGAATTGGTCAAGATGCGCGCATACGGCACCACCGACATATCGGCGTCTGCACGGGCTGCACTGCAACGCGCGCTCAGTGTCATGCAACGATTGTTCGCACCTCACATTCCGTTTGCTACAGAAGAAGTATGGAGTTGGTGGAAACAGAATTCAATCCACTTGGCACAATGGCCAACAGTCGCCGAGATCACTGGCGACACCAAACACATAAACGCATCCGAGATGATGCTCGACAGTGCGTGCAACGTAATCGGTGTCATTCGCCGCACCAAAACAGAAGCCAAACTCTCGCAGCGTGCCGAAGTTGAGTTCACATCAGTGAGCGCAACAGATGCACAGATTGCTTTGCTCAACGACTGCATTGGCGACTTGCAAAATGCTGGTGTTGTTCCTGCCATTGAGTTTGTTTCGCATACGGCCGGTGACTCGGCAGCGCATATCGCAACGACCGTCCGACTGGCACCGGTCACGGACGCAACATGAGTCGTAACAATCGCTCAGCAAATCGCTACGTACGGCCACGTTCGCACTATTTAGTTCTTGCCCTCAACATTGTTGTTGTCTTTTCATTACTTGTTGCCGGAGTCGGCATGTTGTGGGCCAACAACCGTCTCAATGCCAGGCAGGTTGTGTCCCTCAACCGTGATCCAAACGCCCAGCCAAGCACCGATGCGCAGATCACGCCTTCTGATACCTGGAATCTGTCCGAAGGCGACCTTGCCGCCAAGAACTTTTTGCTCACCGGCTCAGACAACGGCAGTTGTGTCGACCCAAACTCTCCCTACGCCGGTGCATTTGGAGACCGCACAAGTTTTGGTGAGCGCAGCGACACCGTAATGATCATCCGCGTGAACCCAAAAGATAATCACGCGGCATTTTTGTCATTTCCGCGCGACTTGTGGGTCAAGATTGCTGGCTCAACTCGCACCAACCGCATTAATACAGCATTTGATCGCAAAAACCCAAACAAGCTTGTGGACACCATTTACCAAAACTTTGGCATCAGCATTGACCACTATGTCAATATCGATTTTTGTGCGTTCAAAGAAATCGTCAACGCTGTTGGCGGCGTGAGCGTTCCTTTTCTCTATGAAACCCGTGACAAAAAAACTGGTCTGCACGTACCAGCACCAAGCTGTTTTGAGTTTTCAGGCGATCATGCGCTCGCCTATGTGCGCTCTCGATCTGGGTATTCATATTTTGATCCTGCAAAAAATGAGTGGATCAAAGATGGCACCGGCGACCTAGGTCGTATCAGTCGTCAACAAGACTTCATTCGCCGCGCAATGCAACGCGCTCTCGATAAAGGTTCGAGCAGCCCAACTGTTGCCAACAAGTTGCTGAACGCAGCACTCAAAAATGTGATTACCGACGATCAACTCACACCAATTTCAATGCTGCAATTGGCACAAGCAATGCGCAATCTCAACACCAGCAAAATCCCTACTTACACAATTGCTGCAACTGGCGAGATGATTGGCGACCAAGCCGTGCTTGTACCGCGCATTCAAAACGACACGATGCGCGAAATTCTTGCGCTGTTTCAGGGCAAAGCAAGTTTTGCAACACCAGGCTCGGTGGCCGATGCACCGCCTACTACCGACATGACAACAAGCGAAGGCGCGCTTGGTGGAGTCACTAGTAGCCAAATAGTGCCAGTGAATTATGTGAACTACACGAGCATCAAATCAAGTTCTGCACCACCGACAACGCTTCCTGTTGTAGCACCAGAGCAGGCCACACTCGGTGTTGCTCCGCCAAACGATCCGAGTTGTCGCTAGTCGAGCACTCGTCGTAATGCATCGGGCACATCGCTCGGCCCACTTACTGTTGTAAACCTTGCGCCAACTTGTTGGGCAAATACTCGCGCCTCTGCATCATCATCAATTGGCGCAATGACCACAAGTTCTTCAAGCGAACTGCCCGCAAGCACCGCATCACCCTCCACCGTTGAGCGACAATCAGAAAACAAAATCGTTACTCGCCTGCCAGCGCGAGAACGCGCCAGTTGGTTGCCTGCGGTCGTTAATGCTTGAGCAAGGTTGGTTGTGCCATACCCACGCAACGAAAGCACAGTGTTCACAACTTGTTCGCTCGAGCGCAAAACATCTTGCGACTTTGCAACAACAACGTCATTACCAAACACCAGCACGCTGTAATCACTTGGCTCACGACTCGCTACCGCAGCCGCAGCCATTGCCGAATTGGCGAGTGGCTTGCCACCCATCGAGCCACTGCGATCAACTACCAAACTGAATGCAGTTCCTGGTTTTGTCCAGCCCCGTACTTTGAGCGCATCTACGTCAACTGCGCCGTGCACCCGAATTTCGTTTAATCCATCGAGGCTCGCATCAATATCGATATCACCAGCATCTGGTTGATAGTTGACGAGAGTCATCTTGCCAATACCGCGCGGACGCGGCTTACCTGTGCGCGCAATTTCAAGCATTACTCGCCCAGCCAATCGGCGCGCGAGCTCGCGCAACTTCGGATCGGTTGCTGCGGTGAGGTCGGCAAGCATGCCAAGCACTTCATCGGGTGCATCATTCAGTGCCTCGTCGACAGCAGCCTCATCGAGTTCTCCAACTTCAGGAGATATTTGTTCAAAACGATCGTGTCGAGCAAGGTCACTGCGCGAAACAGTTTTTTTATTTGCTTGGCTTTCCGCTTGCTCGGCTAGCGCACCCTCTTTGACAGCAGGATTTGCTAGCTCGAGGTCGTGGCCCCAGTCGGGGCGCCAGCTTTTCCCGCTGACTCGTCTCCGGCTTTCGCGCCAAATACGTCGTTCCACAACTCGGTCACCACTTCTTCTGTGCTGCGCACACTTCCTTCGCGCACTCGCACTCTGCCACTGATAGCAACCAATGCACTATCAAGCCCAATCGCAGCAGAAATATTTTTTGATGACCGCACCTCTGCCAAACTCGATGCCACTAATGCGGTGTCAATCGCTCCGCGCACCGATGACCCAACTCGCAAATCTGGGTGATTACGTGTGCGACGTACCACTTCTACAACTTTTGCAATCCACGCTGCATCAGGTTGCACACCACCGTTATTTTTTTGGTGATTCGCCTTGAGGTTTCGATCAACGATTGCACTTTCGTCTGCTGCCGATTGATATGTCATTGCCACACGACACACACGGTCATACACAGCACTTGAAATACGAGCAGTGCCCACTGCATCAAACGGATTCATTGCCGCAACAAGACGAAAACCGTTGGCACCAACTACTTTGCCTAGTCGTGGCACGGTAATCTCGCCTTCGCTCATCACCGTGATCAGCACATTGAGCGTCTCTTCTGGAATGCGATTGATCTCTTCTACATACAACAACGAACCTTCACGCAGTGCCGTCACAAGCGGACCATCCACAAAGACATCGGAGGTATAGCCGTCACTCAAGACGCGAGCCGGATCAAAGTGACCAATCAATCGCGCAGGGGTGAGTTCGGCATTGCCCTCAACAAACGAAAATCCAACCGACATGCTTTGAGCAACTGCTCGCAACAATGTGCTTTTACCTGTGCCTGGCGGCCCTTCAAGCAACATATGTCGGCCAGCGACAAGCGCGGCAACTACCAACTCAATTTCGCGCTGACGACCAACTACATTGCCGCCAACTGCGCTAATGATCTGACTGGATGTTTGCTGATCAGTCATATTTGATGACGCCACGGATGTTTTCTCCGTCACGCATCGCGCGATAACCCTCGTTGATGTCGTTCAACGTGTAGGTGCGGGTAACAAGACCATCAAGATCAAGTTGACCCTCGCGATACAAGCCCAACAGCTTTGGAATATCGGAGCGTGGATTGCCCGAACCGAAAAGTGAACCCACAAGTTGCTTCTCCATCAATGTCATGTCGAGCAAACTCACCGACGCACCAAACTCCATTGCGGGGTGAATGTTGGTCACCACGACACGACCGCGCTTTGCGGTCAGTGCCATTGCTTCATGAATCACTGCGCCGCTGCCAACGCCCATTGTCATGATCACTTTGTTGGCCATGGTGCCACGAGTGAGTTCTTGCAACAGTGGAACTGCTTCAGCCATCGAGTTGGCGGAGTGTGTTGCACCAAACTCCATTGCCTTTTCGCGCTTGAACTCAATTGGATCAATTGCAATGATTTGTTTTGCTCCAGCAATGCGAGCACCCTGAATTGCGTTAGCGCCGATGCCGCCAACACCCACAACAACAACTGTGTCGCCAGGTTTTACTTCGGCTGCATACACGCTCGAGCCCCAACCAGTGACAACACCACAACCGAGCAAGCATGCCCGATCGAGTGGCACATCTTGTTCGATCTTGATACAACTTGCTTCGTGCACCACAGTGTGTTGCGCAAATGTTCCGAGGAGACACATCACGCCTAGGTCTTTGCCGCCAGCATGATGACGAGAGGTTTGATCACTGATTTGCTTGCCTGTTGCCATGTAGGCACCCAGGTCGCACAGGTTTTGGTGACCAGTCGAGCAACTCACGCAACGACCACACGATGGAATGAAACCAAATACGACGTGATCGCCAGGTGCAAGCCAGCTCACATTTGCACCAACTTGTTGTACAACACCTGCACCCTCGTGGCCTCCGATGATTGGCAATTCAAATGGCAAGTCGCCAGTAACAAGATGTTCATCCGAGTGACACAGCCCAGAAGCGGCCAACTTGACCAGCACTTCGTTTGGTCCCGGCGCATCCAATTCAATATCCTCGATGCTCCACGGAGCATTCAATTCCCACAACACCGCTGCCTTTGTCTTCACAACATCCCCCTTTTTCAGCAAGCCGATCAGGCTCGCACAGCCACACTTCCTACGCTGACGATAGCCCGAGAGGGGCCACTTGGGTATTGTTGGCAGGTAATGGAACCCATAACGACAGCCCAAATAAGCGAAATCGCGCAAGATACGGATTCGGCCGATCAGACCGTCCAACACGATGTGACCGAACTGCTCGT
>CAZHIN010000002.1:0-48654 GCA_964532575.1 uncultured Acidimicrobium sp. | reverse complement strand
TATCAATCGTCAATCACACGCCATGTCGATCACGCTGGAAACAGCATGCGAACTTAATCCGCAAGTAGCACTGCGCCCTGAATCATTTGGTGCACTCGCCTACCACTACGGCAACCGCAAGCTTGTGTTTTTAAAACACCCAGACGTAGTTGCTGTGGTGAGCGATGTTGCCGACTACGCAACACTGCAAGACGCACTCGGCGCGCACAACATACAGCCCTCGCGATGGCCAAGTTTTGTACAAGCCATCGACTCGCTCGCTGCATCGGACATCATTCGTGTCAGGTAAAACACTTTCGAATCAACTCAAGGGTGGCCTCGACGCGCCAATTTGCTTGACATGGGAAATCACGTATGCCTGCAACTTGCAGTGCGTGCACTGTTTATCGAGCAGCGGTACAAGAGACCCACGCGAGCTTTCAACAGAGCAAGCAAAAGCAGTGCTTGACGAATTGCGTGACTTGCAAGTTTTTTATATCAACATCGGTGGTGGCGAACCGATGATTCGCAAAGATTTTTTTGAGATTCTCGAACATGCAGAGACCAACAACATTGGTGTCAAGTTTTCAACCAATGGCACATACATCACAGCAGAAAATGCGCGTCGGTTGGCTGCGATGAATTATCTCGACATTCAAATCAGTCTCGATGGCGTCGACGCAGCCACCAACGATGCAGTACGTGGCACAGGTTCATACGCAACAGCAATTGCGGCGATGAACCATTTGCGCGATGCCAACTTTGGACAATTTAAAATTTCTGTTGTAGTCACACGACACAACGTCGACCAACTTGATGCATTTAAGGCTCTCGCCGATTCGTATGGCGCACAATTGCGCATCACTCGCCTGCGCCCATCGGGCAGAGGTGCCGATACGTGGGACGAATTGCACCCAACGCAACAACAACAGCGTCAGATTTACGACTGGTTGATCAAGCATGGCGACAACGTGCTGACGGGCGATTCGTTTTTCCACTTGAATGCTTTTGGCGAGTCGCTTCCTGGACTCAACTTGTGCGGCGCTGGTCGCGTGGTGTGCTTAATTGATCCAATTGGCGACGTGTACGCCTGCCCATTCGTGATTCACGATCAATTTAAAGCGGGCTCACTGTTAGATAACGGTGGCTTCACCAAAGTGTGGAAAGAAAGCGATTTGTTTCTATCGCTGCGCGAACCCGAATCAGAAGGTGCATGCTCGGCATGCGGCAGTTACGACGCTTGTCAAGGCGGATGCATGGCCGCCAAGTTCTTTACCGGCATACCACTTGATGGACCAGATCCAGAGTGCGTCACCGGACACGGCGAAGAACTTGTCAAGGCAGCAACAGTCAGCCTTATTCCTAAGCCGTCAATGGATCACTCAAGATCTGTAAAGATCAATACGCCGCGGCTAGCAAATTCAAAAGATCCTGCGCAACGAATGGAACGAGTATGAACAATGTCAATCCGCTCCTCATTATTGGTGCCATCATCGTTTCGTATTTTCTTGGCACGTTTCCCAGTGCTCTCATCGTTGCCAAGCGCGGCGGTGTCGATGTAACCGCGGCGGGTTCTGGCAACCCTGGCACATCCAATGTGGTGCGCTTGCTCGGCTGGAAATATGGCCTTGTTGTATTTCTTGCCGATGTCCTCAAGGGTTCTGCTTCCGTTGCTCTTGCTTGGTTTGTGATGAACACACAGCCAGATGCGCTTCGTGTCTCGTATCTGGCTTATGCGTGCGGTTACGCCGCAGTTATCGGTCATACGTTTCCTGTTACCCGCAAGTTTGTCGGCGGCAAGGGCGTTGCCACTGGCGGCGGCGTGATGTATGTGCTGTATCCCATCATGAGTTTGATCTTGTGCACATCGTGGTTTGTATTGCGCAAGACAACAGGCAAGTCGTCGGTTGCTTCACTGATTATCACGATTGCAGTTCCGGTGTACGTGGCCATCTGGCGTAACGACAACATGTGGGAGTTGGCTGCAGCACTTGGGCTTGTTGGACTAATCATTATCCGACACCTGCCAAACATTCGTCGCCTGAAATCTCACGAGGAAAACGCTTAACGTTTTCGCGTCACATCTCAATGAATCAACTCAACGACTTTTTTGTGTGGCTTGAGCACTTTTCATCCTCGCCCTGGTTTTACCTCATCATCTTTTCGATCGCAATTGCCGACTCGGTGATACCCATCGTGCCAAGCGAAACACTCGTCATTGTCGGTGGTGTCAGTGCAGGCTCTGGACACTTATCAATTGCAGTTGTGGTGTTGGTTGCTGCAGCGGGTGCATTTATTGGCGACAACATGTCGTACCTCATTGGTCGCCAAGCAAGCGAACGACTGCTCAAGAGATACACGCGCAACGAAAAAAGTCAGCTGCGATTAGAAAAGGTCATTCATCAGATTGAACAACGCGGCGGAATGCTGCTCATCACCGCTCGATTTATACCAGGTGGCCGCACCCTGTTGACTCTCACCTGTGGCATCACGCGTCGCGATCACCGTTGGTTCGTTGGTTGGATAGTCGCTGCCGCATCTATCTGGGCCCTCTATGCATCCTTGCTCGGTTTTATTGGTGGCAAAACTTTCCAAGATGATCACACCAAAGCATTTCTGGTTGCTTTTGGTGGAGCAGTTTTGGCAACTGTGCTCATTGAAGCCGTGCGCTTTGTGCGTAAACGTCTTCGCGCTTAGTCTTTGGCGTGGCCAACAACATCACAAATCAAACCTGGTCGCAAGTTGCGCGTCGACAGTCAACTGTGTTGTTATTGCCACTGGGTTCATGCGAACAGCACGGCCCGCACTTGCCACTTGACACCGACACCCAGATTGCGCAGTACTTGTGTGCCCAAGCAGCAAAGGTAGATGACCGCATCTTGATTGCTCCGAGTCTGACTATTTCTGCAAGTGGCGAGCATGCTGGTTTTCCTGGCACATTGTCGATTGGTACTGATGCACTCACTCAAGTATTGATTGAGATCGTTCGCTCAGCCGACTGGTGCAATGGCGTGGTGTTTGTAAATGGTCATGGCGGCAATGCCGATGCTGTTGCGCTTGCGGCTCGCACGCTGCAAGCAGAGCAACGCAATGTTGCGGCGTGGTGGCCACGCATTGCCAACGGCGACGCTCATGCGGGGGCGAGCGAGACTTCGATGATGCTGGCCATCGACTCTTCACGAGTCAACATGGCAAATGCCGAGCCCGGATCAACCACACCAATTGGCGAAATATCTGCGCAGTTGCGCACCGGTGGCGTGCGCGCGGTTTCCTTAAATGGAGTGTTGGGCGACCCAACGACAGCGACGGCTGAGCAAGGTCACAAGTTGCTCTCGCAATTAACCCAAGACCTCGTTACCTTTATTCATGAACACATGAATTAACGAACACACGAACGAACACAGACAACCACTGAAAATAATCATGACCGACCTCATCAATCAGCCGCACTTCATTGTCGACCCGTCGTGGCGTCGACCTGTGCGCGGTCTCATGGTGTTTGCGGGCTCTCCACTCAAAATGTTTACCTTAAGTGAAGAGGGTCGTCGCGTTGCAGAACTGCTCGAGATTGGATTACCCCTCCCCGCTGGTCACGAAACGCTCACCAATCGTTTGCTTGATGCCGGCGCAATTCATCCAACACATATTGTTGGCAGCGAACAGCCTTTCACGCTTGCCGATGTGAGCATCGTGATTCCTGCGCATGTGCGCAATGCCAAAGAAGCACGTTTACTCAACACGCTTGTTGGCACCCTGACAAAGCTTTCGACTACTGCAGCCACCATCATCGTCGTGAACGATGCTTCACCTCATGTTCTACCCAACATTGCAGGTGCACGAGTTGTTTCGCTCGACCAAAACAAGGGGCCAGGCGCTGCACGCAATCATGGTTTGCAGTTTGTGACCACACCATTTGTTGCGTTCATTGACGTTGACGTGACGCTCGAAAATAATGCGTTGATCGAACTGCTTTCGTATTTTGCCGATGAGCGCGTTGGCCTTGTAGCGCCGCGCATTGTCAGTGCCCCTGCAGAAGGTGCGCTGGCTGCTTATGAGGTGTTGAGATCACCGCTCGACCTTGGCCCACTTGAGGGTCGCATTCGCAAGGGCACACGCATCAGCTACACACCGTCGGCAATGTGGTTGTGTCGCACCGAAGCACTGCGTCAAATAAACGGGTTCGACGAAACCTTGCAGGTTGGCGAAGACGTCGACGCACTGTGGCGTCTTGACGCAGCGGGTTGGCGCTGTCGCTATCAGCCAACGGCAGTGTGCACTCACTTGCCACGATCAACTGTCAATGATTTTGTTGCACAGCGAATTGGTTACGGCACTTCAGCGGCCGCTCTTGCGCAACGACACAAGGGTGCGCTTGCGCCAGTGCGAGTGAGTGGATACTCGGCCGGCATGTGGGCACTCATTGCACTTGGCTACCCGATCTTTGGTGCAGTAGTTGGCGCAGGAACAATTGCTGCACTTGCTCGCAAATTGCGCGATGTTCCGCATGCAGTTGAAGAATCCGCACGCTTGGCTGGCCTTGGCAACTTGCATGCTGGTCGCACGATTGCTTCAGCAATCACTCGAGTGTGGTGGCCAATTGCGGTGGTGCTGGCACTGTTTTCGAAACGAATGCGTTGGGTGTTGATTACGGCTGCAGTGGTTCCATCGATGTACGAATGGTGGAAGGGCCGACCGAAGCTCGACCCAATTCGGTTTACTGCGTTACGCGTGCTCGATGACGCTGCGTACGGAGTTGGTGTGTGGAAAGGCGTGATCGCCGAACAAAACTTTGACGCGCTTAAGCCCGACTTGACGTCGTGGCCAAAGAACGCAAACTGAAGTTATTGCACTCTTCGCAAACTTCTTCAGGAATCAATCCTGCTTTCATCAGCCATCCAAACATGATGCAACCGAGGCACACAGCAAATGCTGATTCAAGAAATGCAGCACCAACGAGCGCTGCGATAACAAATCGCGCTTCGGTTGCTGCTCCACTCACAAACAATGCAGCCGCAACGATGCTGAATGTTGCGCCAACACCTTGAGCAAATCTTTTTGGCGGGCCCGGCACCATGCGATGTTCATTTTTGATCAATGGTGTGAGTAGCGGTGTAAGTACTTGCGTCGAGAGTCGACCGAGCGGGCTCAATGTTGGGCCGGTGAGCACTCGCGCGATAAAGCCATAGGTCAACACCGCCAACACCCAGCCACTGCCGGTTACCGCAAACAAGGTGCCCATGAGAGCAGCACCACCAGCAACAATGCGGGCAGATGTTTCGTTGACAGGGTTGGGGAAACTGAACAATTTGGACATGTTTTCAGCCTAAAGGGCAATTGTTGACTTAACAAGTCGGGTTTAAATGGGTCCTCCAAACCCTTCAGATACCGTGCAGTCGTATGACTTTGCGCCTGGCAGTCAACCGCCAAGCATGGCTCGACCATGTGCACGCCCAGGCCGCATTGCTTGGCGACAGCCAACACCTGGTGCCAGTTGTCAAAGGCAACGGCTACGGATTTGGTCGACCAATTTTGATTGAACAAGCACTATCGCTTGCCAACGAGATTGCGGTTGGCACCGTCTACGAAGCACACGATGTTCCCGCATCACACACGCCGCTTGTGCTCACACCAGTTGGCAACGATCTGCCATCTTCACTGCCCAACACTGCAGTGCTCGTTGTTGGGTCGGTGCATCACGTCAACACACTTGTGTCGCATGGTTGGAGCGGCCGCGTGATCATTAAATTGCGCTCGAGCGTGCAACGTTTTGGTGTTGCTGGTGCTTCGGGTGTTGCAGCACTTGTGAGTGCTGTCAACGCTGCTGGTTTTGAGCAACATGGTTGGTCGGTGCATCCGCCACTCGATGGCTCACCTGCCGATCACGCAAAAGAAATCACACAATGGCTGGGTCTCGTGCCAAATAATTTGCCGATGTACGTCAGTCATGTTGATGCCGAGACGCTGAACGCGTTGCGCACCGCGCACCCACAGCGCAGCATCATCGCTCGATCTGGTACTTCATTGTGGCTTGGTGATAAGTCAATGCTCAAACTTGAAGTTGATGTGTTGGATGTGAGCCGCGTTAATGGCGGAACAGCGGGCTATCGCAACACACCAATTACTGGCAGTGGATCACTCGTTGTCGTTGGTTGCGGATCGAGCCACGGTGTCGTTGCACATGCTGGCGATGTCAGCCCATTTCACTTTGCCCAACAACGAATCGCCATGCTCGAGCCACCACACATGCACTCAACGATTCTGTTTGTGCCAGACGGCGTTGCTTGCCCAACGGTGCACGACCTTGTCGATGTGCAGCAACCCGTCTCACGAGTTTTTGTCGACACTATTTCCTGGACGTAGAGATTTAGTGATTCCATCATCACGAATTGAAAGCCTCGACGTCACTCGGGCATTGGCACTTTTTGGTGTTGTCGCAATGAACTATCACGCCTATCTCAACGGCATACTCGCGTATTACCCAAAGTATCCGTCTGTGTGGGAGCGACTGTTTAATCCAATTACTGGCCCGCTCACCACACGATTTGCTGCAACGTTTGTATTGATCGCCGGCATTGGTGTGAGTTTGTTTACTCAGCGAGCACGAGAGTCGGGCGCTCGTGCCGATATTCGGCATCTGCGCATCGTGCTGCTACGTCGTGGATTTTTGTTGTATGTCATTGGATATTTTCTGCAATGGATTTGGCCAGGCACGATCTTGTTTTTTTACGGCGCATATTTCATCATTGCAGCAGCCATATTTGCGTGGTCATCACGACGACTGATCGCTCTTGGCGTTGCAAGCATCATCATTGCAGCGGGCATTTCGTGGTGGCGCGCAAGCCAGTCGCTCGATGGCAACCCGACGAACTGGCTCTCACCTTCGCCTAATTCGCCGCGCAATCTGCTGATCCGCACATTTCTCGACTACACCCACCCCGTGTTTCCGTGGATTGCATTTTTCATTGCGGGAATCATGCTCGGACGCCGCATCGATCAGATTGCGATACTTCGCCTACGGCTGATGTTCGCATCGCTTCTCGTCATGCTTGTTACACACGGTGCCAATTTTCTGTTTACGCCATCTTCACGAATATCGGATCACGATTTCATCCTTGCCAAGCTGTTGTCGACCCAGCCACTCGATCGTGGCATCTTGTTTTCGCTCGGCACACTTGCAACCGCAGTTGTTGCACTTTGTTTAGTTTCGTTTGTCGTTGAACATGCACCACAAACCAGACTCACACAATTTTTTGCGCGTGCTGGACGGATGACTCTTACCATGTATGTATTGCACGTTTTATTTTTCAATCTCATCGTGCATCGACTGCACTGGGTGGGTGCTACTGGGCTCGACACAGCACTGGTGTTGTCGCTGTCGTTTTATGTTGTTGCCCTGATGCTGGCCAGTTTTTGGAGTAAATATCTTGGGCTCGGACCAGCAGAGCGCGCCTACAGAACATTTGGTGGATGACTACTGTTCAACACACCATGTCCGATCATTTACCGCAGTCGTGGCACAACCTGCTTACGCACGAACTATCGCAGCCCTACTGGAGCGAACTGCACAACTTCGTACAAAAACAGCGAGACGCTTCAACCGTCTATCCACCAGCAGATCAAACATTTCGTGCTTTCACACTGACCGAGCCGCAAGATGTACGCGTAGTAATCCTGGGGCAAGACCCCTATCACTCGCCGGGTCAAGCAAATGGTTTGTGCTTCTCGGTCAATCGTGGTGTCAAGATTCCGCCTTCGCTACGCAACATCTACAAAGAACTGCATACTGACCTCGGTATCACACCGTCGACATCTGGCGATCTGTCGTCGTGGGCGCAACAGGGCGTGTTGTTACTCAATGCCACATTGACGGTCAATGAACATGGCGCGGGCACGCACCAAGGTCGTGGATGGGAGACATTTACCGATGCTGTCGTGCGCACACTTGGTGCAGGGAGTTCACCTCTTGTGTTTGTGCTGTGGGGTGCGTTTGCACGCCGTAAGAAAATACTGATCTCGCAACCGCAACACACCATCATCGAGTCTGCTCACCCAAGTCCATTATCTGCGCACAACGGATTCTTTGGCTCCAAACCCTTTTCGCAAATACTTCACGCACTGCATGCAAACGGATCAGACTCAATCGACTGGCAGATACCCAACCAATAGCTCGTTGGCTTTGTGCAGTTTGAGTGCGAAAAGATTAGATTTGGAGAATGGGAACTGTGCGCCGCTTTGGCTTTATTGAATGCGACGCCGACACGGTGTGGGCCTTTGTCGGTGCACCGGAACGACTGCATGAATGGTTTCCCATCACCTCGTGTCGTGTTGAGGGCAACAAGCGTTGGATCACACTTGCAGCCGGAATCACCTTCGAAGAAGACATCGTCACTCTCGACCACGACTTGCGCCGCTTTCAATACAAGATCGTCAACAACCCATTGATCACGTTTCATCTCGGCACCGTTGACGTCATTCCTGACGGACCCAACAGGTGCTTGTTGATGTATTCGACCGATATGGATCCAGAAGTACTGGCGCTCCCAATCGGTGGTGCAGCAGGTGTCGGTATCGCCAAAGTTAAAGAGATGTTTGATCGGAAATAAATGGGCCGCAAAATTCTTTTCATCACGACCGACCAACAGCGCTATGACGCACTCGGTTGCAACGGCGGTCTTATTGCTCGTACGCCGACGATTGATGCATTAAGCAAGCACGGAATCACATTTGATCGTGCGCATCCACAAAACGTGGTGTGCATGCCATCGCGAAGCACCATGCTTACAGGCCAACACGTTGCTACTCATGGTGTGTGGATGAATGGTGTGCCGCTGCCCGAAGATGCACCGAGCATTGCAGCCGATCTGCGAGCCACCGGTTACGCAACGGCGTTAATTGGCAAGGCGCACTTCGAGCCATTGCTCGATCCGTTCTTGCGCTTCACCGAAAATCGCATGGGTGCACATCGTTCTACGAGCGAAAACCCACTCGACCCCCACCGTGGTTTTGACTACATGGAACTTGCAACTCATGGTGCGGCAGGTGCGTTGCACTACTCGCAATGGATCCGCGACAACCATCCGGAAGCTGTAGCGAGTTACTATCGCGTTCTCGACAATGAACTTCAAGTCAATGCCGAAGGTGGTGGCGACACTAAAGCACCGCAAGTGCATGTCAATCCAATTCCCACCGAGTGGTATCACACCGAGTGGGTGGCTCAACGCACCATTGCGTGGCTCGAGTCGCTACCAGCAGATCGCGATTGGTTTTGCTGGATGAGTTTTCCTGATCCGCACCACCCATGGGATCCACCGGCATCCGAGATGCACCGTGTGCGTTGGCAAGACCTTGATCTGCCCGAGAATTACATCGCAAACTCAACAACGCGCGAAGCGGTGCTCGATGACAAATTGCGCCACTGGCGCGGTTGGTACGACGGCACTTTTGTTTCAAACTATGAAGCACCTGCACGTTGGGTGCCGGCCACGCTCACACAAGATCAAGTGCGCGAAGTGAATGCGTATACGCATGTTGAAAACGAATTAATCGACGAGGCAATTGCCAAAGTGATGGGCGCTATTGAGTCACGCGGTTGGGGCAACGACCTTGACGTGTTGTACACAACCGACCATGGCGAATTTCAGGGTGACTTCGGTTTGCTGTTCAAGGGCCCGTATCACGTTGACTCACTGATGCGACTTCCTCTCATTTGGCGTCCTGCGCCAAGCGCCAACATTGCTCCTGCTCGAGTTTCTGCTCCGGTCGGCCACGTTTCTCTTGCCGCAACGTTTGCCCACATCGCGGGTATTGCTCAACCGAGTTACGTCGAAGCACCTCGCTTGCCGATGCATCAAGCAGAAGCCGAACAACTTGGTCACGAGCGCGTGCTCACCGAATGGGATTCGGTGTTGTTCGGAAAGATCGTGCATTTGCGCACCATCTGTCGCGACAACTGGGTGTGCACTGCCGCTCTTGACGGCACGATGAACAAGGCCGGTGAAGGCGAACTCTACGATCTCACTCACGACCCGTTGCAACACGTCAATCGCTGGGACGACCCAAGCGTGCGTGCACTGCGCGAAGATTTGCTGGCCGACATGTGGGACAATCTGCCGTCGCAGCACCTGCCGCTGCGCACAATGGATGCGCCTGTTTAGAAACTGCTAGTCAACAGCAGGTATTTGCTGCGTGATGCAGTGAATGCCACCGCCACCGTAAGCAAGAATGCCACCGATTTCGAGACCAATGATGTCGCGATCGGGAATGTATTCGCCGATCAGTGCAAGCATGTCGTCATCTGCTGCGTGACCGCAGACAGGAACAATCACCGCGCCGTTGATCATGTACAAGTTGAGATACGGAACCTGCACACGCTCGCCGTGATACTCAATTACTGGCAAAACAGGAATCTCGTGCATCGTCACGCCAAACGATTGAGCAACCTTGCGGTTTTCCTCTAGACGCAGGTGATCGCTCAGCGATTTGTCATTGCAGGTCTGAAAAACCATCGTTCGAGGAGCAATAAATATCGCAACATTGTCTACGTGTCCGTCGGTATCGGCATCCATCGACAATCCATGTGGAAGCCACATCACTTCGTTCAAATCAAACTCACTGCGCAATCGTTGTTCGATTTGAATTTTGCTGAATTGTGGGTTGCGGTTTGGGTGCAACAAACATTGCTCAGTTGTCGCCAACAAGCCCGCACCGTCTGAGGTGATTGACCCACCTTCGAGCACCATGTCAATGTTGCGCACTGCGTGACCCGCATGTTTGGCCCACGCACTTGCAACAGCAGCATCTTTGTCAAACGGCACAAACTTTTGTCCCCAACCATTAAAGATCCAGTTGCCTGCAATACGCTCGCCGCCATCAAAAACATAAATTGGGCCAGAGTCTCTAAACCATGAGTCATCAATAGGTAATGCCACCACGTCGACCGTTGATCCACACAGCTCTGCTGCGTACTCGGCTTCTTGTTGATTTGCAATCATGGTTACTGGCTCGTAACCAGAGATCGTGCGCGCTAAAGCAGCGTGAGCTTGCCGCGCTTCGTCAAGATGCTTGCCATACACATCTTCGCGAGTGGGCCAAGCAATAACTGTGCGTTCGTGAGGAGCAAACTCACCTGGCATTCGTGGCATTAGTTGCCCGACGTCGTGCCATCAAATGTGGTGAGACTGCGATACAACTCTGGGCGGCGATCGCGAAACAAACCCCAAGCGCTGCGCATTTTTCGATTTTCGTCGCAATCAATCGTTGCCACGAGCACGCCTTCGTCGGTGCGATTTGCTTCTGTCACCTTGGCACCAAGTGCATCAGTAATGAACGACGAACCATAAAACGTAATTTCGGTTTGTTCACCAACTTCGCGACCAATGCGGTTGGCAGCAACAACAGGAACCATGTTTGCTCCCGCGTGGCCTTGCATAACACGTTGCCAATGATGTGCAGAATCCCACGATGGGTTTGGTGGTTCACTGCCAATAGCAGTTGGATACAACAACACATCTGCGCCGAGAAGTGCCATTGATCGGGCGCATTCTGGAAACCATTGATCCCAGCAAATGCCAACACCAACTGCTCCGTGTCGCGTTTTCCAGACACGAAAACCTGTGTCGCCCGGACTGAAATAATATTTTTCGCTATAACCGATGCCGTCTGGAATATGGCTCTTGCGATAAATGCCCATCATCGATCCGTCGGCATCAATCATTGCCACGGTGTTAAACAATGCTTCGTTGGCACGTTCAAACACACTGATGGGCAGAACGATATTGAGTTCTTTTGCTACTCGCTGAAAATGCGCGACAGTCGGATGTCCGTTAATGGGTAGTGCAAGATTGAGATGCTTCGGATCAACATCCTTGCAAAAGTAATGTCCTTCAAAAAGTTCGGGTATCAATACGACTTGAGCACCTTGCGATGCAGCAACGCGCACAAGGCGCTCTGAGGTTGCAATATTCGTAGCAATGTCTGTCGACATTGACATCTGAACCGCACCTACTTTGAGCATCGATCTAACCAAGTGCTGCTGTGATTGCGGCCAATACCTCTGGGGCATCGGGTGCAACCTGTGGACCAAATCGTGCCACGACGTTGCCGTCACGACCAATCAAAAACTTTTCAAAGTTCCAGCGAATGTCGCCTGTGTAGCCATCGGAATCTGGCGATGAAACCAGCGATGAATAGAGCGCGTGGCGAGCATCGCCATTGACATCAACTTTTTCGCTCATCGGAAAGTCGATTCCGTAGGTTGTCGAGCAAAACTCTTGAATTTCTTGTGCGGTGCCTGGCTCTTGGCCCATAAATTGATTGCACGGAACTCCAAGCACACTGAAACCCTTGGCTGACAAGTCGGTGTGCATCTGTTGCATTGCGGTGTACTGCGGCGTCAATCCGCATTTAGAAGCCACATTGACGAGCAACGTAACTTTGCCCAGCACATCTTCAAATGGGTTTCCTGCGCCGTTGAGACGAGCTATTGGGGTTTGGTAAACAGACATTTGTGCTCCAATTTGATTGACGTTGGGTGGGTTTGACTCTCTAGCGTAATGGCAACAAGCGTAATGGCAGCCCCTTCACCTGCTACACAAGATGCATGCCCCGACAGACATTTGACGCCGCCTTCTTCAAACGCTTTTACTCCACGAGCCCAGTGCATAGTCGCACCAAGGTCAACACTCTTGCCACGGCCGTGCACGCAATGTGTCAGTGGTGGGAAATACCGGTGCGCTCAGTACTCGATGTTGGGGCCGGACTTGGGTACTGGCGAGATTGGTATGCAACTACTCATCCAAAAATAAAACGATTGTCGGTTGACATCAGCGAACATGCTTGCGAAAAATACAACCACGAATGCCGCGACATTGCGACCTGGTTTCCAACACGTCAATTTGACCTCGTTGTGTGTCACAGCGTGTTGCAATATCTCAATGACAAGCAGGCTGCGAGTGCTATTGGCAATTTGGCAAAAGCAACTCGCGGTGTGCTGTACCTAGAAGTGCCCACATCTGCAGACTTGCGCAATGCTGTCGATACAAAAACGACAGACCTCAATATTTATGCGCGCACCGGCGAGTGGTATCGCAAACGCTTAGCACGACATTTTGTTCAAGCCGGTGCCGGGTTGTGGGTGGCGCGCGAGAGCGGTACAACGTTGTATGAGCTTGAGCGTTCGCGTTAAACGCGCTGCAATTAGCTGCGCTTGTTGATTGCAGTCCACACGGTGCTCGTGAGTCCTGCAGCAACCAATGCTTTGAGCAAGTCGCCAATTAAAAATGGCGCAACACCAAGGCCAATTGCATTCGTGTCACCATTGGCTAATGGCACATTGATTTTGTGTGCCAGCCATGTTGCACCAAACGCATAAATAATTGTTGATCCGAGCAACATTGCTGGCAACGATGTTGCAAAGTTGCGGTCTTGTTTTTTTTCGGCAAGAAAGCCAATTGCGCCAGCAGCAACAATGAAACCAATGAGGTAGCCAAGCGTTGCACCAGTGCCATCTTTCCAACCACCTGCGCCACCCGAATAAAACGGCAAACCCGTGAGTCCTGCAAACCAATACACCAGTTGGCTCAAGGCGCCACGTCGCATGCCGAGCACCGCTCCTGCAAGCAATACCGCAAATGTTTGGCCAGTAAGTGGCACGGGTGTAAACCCAAGGGGAATTTCAATCTGCGCACTCATTGCCGTCAGTAAGGCAAATCCAATTACCAACACCACATCTTGTGTGAGTGCAGAAGTGCGCGTTGCGCGTTTTGGCAGCAAGTCGGCCAAGACGCGGGCTGGGTTAATTGTTGCAGGTGTTGTTGCGATCGTGTTCATAGCGCTCCACGCTACCGATGCGCGTGCCCCAATCCGAACTTTGGTGCGTAGCCTTTTACTATGTACCAAGAATTGTGGACTTAGATTTATGGATCAAGTAGTCAACGCGGCATTTGAGTTAGTTGACAAATCTGCCAACGCAGTCCGTACCCAATTGGGTGATCAGCACGATGTTCTTGTAGTTCTCGGGTCGGGCTGGGCTGATGCAGTTGGATTGCTCGAAAACGCGTCAACCACTCCATCCAAGTCAATACACGTTGCCGACATTCCCGGCTTCACTCGCCCATCAGCGATTGGTCATGGCGGTGCGCTCATGTCGATCACCATCGGTTCTACCCGTGTGTTGCTCCTCACCGGCCGAACACATTTATACGAAGGTCACGGTGTACATGCGGTAGTGCATGGTGTGCGCGTTGCACATGCTCTCGGATGCAAAATCGCGCTGCTCACAAACGGTGCTGGCTGTTTGCAAAAAGACTGGACCATCGGTGAGCCGGTCGTGATCAAAGATCACATCAACATGACAGGACACTCTCCGCTCACAGGCGATAACCCACCAGCACCGCTCGCTGGTCGCTTTGTCGATCTCACTGATGCCTATAACTCGTCGCTGCGCTCACTCGTGCGCACTGTGTCTCCAAACATCAACGAGGCCGTCTATTTCGGATTTCACGGACCACATTTTGAAACACCAGCCGAAATTCGGGCGATCGCCACGCTTGGTGCCGACATGGTTGGTATGTCAACCGTGCTCGAAACTATTGCTGCACGACACTTGGGCATGCGCGTGCTCGCACTCTCACTCGCCACCAACTTGGCAGCGGGCATCAACCCCCAGCCACTGTCGGGTGAAGATGTGTTGCAGGTAGGCAAAGAGTCTGCGCAACGAGTTGGTGTGCTCTTGCGTGACGTACTCAAACAAATAGATACAACGAAAGCGACAATATTTTAATGAGTGCCCCACAAGACCTTCTCGCCATCACCAACGCCTGCGTCGTCACTGTCGACGCGGTCGGCACCATTGTCAACGATGCAACGATCGTGATTGGTGCAGATCGCAAGATCCGCGCAATTGCTGCTGGCACGCTCGCCCACAATGCACCAACTGTCATTGATGCCAAGGGTGGCATTGTGATGCCCGGCATGATCAACGCTCACACGCACCTGGGCATGACATTGTTTCGCGGCCTCGGCGACGACATGAACTTGGAAGATTTTCTTGGACGACTGATGCCAGCAGAGATTGCAGTGTTGTCGCACGATGCGGTTGTTGCTGGCACCGAACTTGCGGCGCTCGAGTCGCTGCTGGGCGGCATCACCACCGCACTCGACATGTACTACTTGCCCGACGCTGCGCTCGATGTTGCAACACGCTCGGGTATGCGCATTCACTGCGGACCAAACTTGCTGGAATCGGATGGCCCTGAGCCACTGCCCTTTGACAAGCGCATGGCATGGGCAAACGAGTGGCTCGCCGATTCTGCCAAGCGCGAGCAAGAACTCGCATTGCCAAATGGTTTTGATTCACTCAATTGGCTTAGCCCACACAGCACCTACTTGCTCGGCGAAGATCACCTCAACCAGATCTCTGCACTCGCCAAACAGCACGGC
Source organism: uncultured Acidimicrobium sp. (assembly GCA_964532575.1). Lineage (GTDB taxonomy): Bacteria > Actinomycetota > Acidimicrobiia > Acidimicrobiales > Ilumatobacteraceae > UBA3006. Next base: position 33,237 of record CAZHIN010000002.1, on the reverse strand, counting down.
GCGCATATTCATGTACACGCTGCAGAAACCGTTGGCGAGATGTCACTCGTGTCAAAGCGACACAATGGTCGCACGCCAATCAACGTTCTTGCCGACACCAATTTGCTTGGCAATGCAGTGCTTGCTCACGGCGTGCACCTCAATGATCTCGACATCGCATTGATTGCACAACACGGTGCGTCGGTAACACACTGCCCCGCATCCAACTACAAGTTGGCTAGTGGCACAGCGCGCATTGTTGAACTCCATCAACGAGGTGTCAACGTTGCTCTTGGCACCGACGGGCCGGCGTCAGGCAACGACCTCGACTTGTGGCTCGCCATGCGACTCGCTGGCTATGTGCAAAAAACTGCTGCGTCTGACCCAACGGTGTTACCGGCACTCGATGTTTTGCGCATGGCAACGATTAACGGCGCCAAGGCATTGCACATCGATCATCTTGTTGGTTCGCTCGAAGTTGGCAAGTACGCCGACATCGTCGTGCTCGATGCATATTCACCATCGCTCACTCCAGTATTTGACCCGCATGTCGCCATCGTTGCAGGCGCAGGTCGTGGCGATGTGTGCCATGTGGTTGTTCACGGCCAAGTTGTTGTGCGCGACCGCAAGGCTCTCACCATCGACACCCGTGCTGTTGTCGACCGTGTCAACAAACTGACTCCCGCCATTTTGGCGTCTGTCACCCGCAACTAGTGTTGGTACATGGCCACATTTCCTCCACCGATTGATTGGCAAGCACTGCGCACTGCAGCCCGTGCAGCGCAGCAACATTCGTACGCGCCTTATTCAAAGTTTCGAGTAGGTGCAGCGGCACTCATTGACGATGGTCGCATTATCTCGGGATGCAATGTAGAAAATGCATCGTATGGACTCACGCTGTGCGCAGAGTGTGCAATCTTGGGCGCTCTTCATATGGGTGGTGGCGGACGCATCATTGCGGTTGCCTGTGTTGGCAACGACACTGACGTCACTCCATGTGGGCGTTGCCGACAATTGTTGTGGGAGCACGGCGGAGCAAATTTGCTGGTCGACGTGGAAGGCACACCGACCCCCTTGAGCATCTTGTTACCAGCAGCTTTCCCAGAACATTCCAATTTCGAAAATCCGAGTGGCGCATGACAACAACTCCGGAGATACTTTCGGCCAAGCAACTGCAAGCGTTCAATGATGACGGATATTTGGTTTTACCAAATTTTGTTGATGATGCAGCGTGCCTTGAGTTGCGCGAACGCGCATTGCAACTTGCCAAAGACAACGTGCCATCTCCGCAAGAAGCCACCATCTTCACTGCAGATTCCACTGCGCAGCATGCTGCCGACCAATACTTTCTGACAAGCGGCGACAAAATCCGCTGCTTCTTCGAAAAAGATGCGTTTGATGAACGCGGCGTGCTGCGTTCGGAAGCACACTTGTGTCTCAACAAACTGGGGCATGCAATGCACGACCTCGACCCAGTGTTTAGTGCCTTTAGCCGCACCCCACAAATGGCTGCTGTTGCTCAGCAGGTGGGACTTGTCGATCCATTGCTCTTGCAGTCGATGTACATTTTTAAACAACCACGTATCGGTGGCGAAGTCAATAGCCACACCGATCACACATTTTTGTGGACAGAGCCTCAGAGCGTGATTGGATTTTGGATTGCCATTGATGATGCGACAACCGAAAACGGCTGCATGTGGGCGCTACCTGGTGGACACCGAATCCCCGTCAAATCACGATCCAAATTAAATGCTGCTCGCACAGCAACGATCACCGAAGTGTTTGATCACAATCCGTATCCAACCGAAGGTCTTGTGCCACTCGAAGCACCGCGGGGCACCTTGGTGTTGCTCAATGGCACACTGCCGCACCGCTCTGGGCCAAACCTCAGTGACAAGCCGCGTCACGCCTACACCGTGCATGTGATCGATGGCCAAGCAAACTATCTTGACGACAACTGGTTGCAGCGCCCACAACTTGCGATGAGCGGATTTAATAACTAGTTATTTGCTATTTGTTACTTAACTAGTAGCTCGGCAATTTGCAAGGCATTCAGTGCGGCGCCCTTGCGCAAGTTGTCATTAGAAACAAACATCACAAGACCGCGATTGGCATCAACACTTGAGTCTTGGCGAATGCGTCCAACGTAACTTGGATCTTTGCCTGCAGCCATCAGTGGTGTTGGCACATCGGACACAACTACACCTTGTGCAGTTGCCAAAATTTCGTGGGCACGAGCGGCCGTGATCGAGTGCGCAAACTCTGCATTGATGCTCAGTGAGTGACCGGTAAAAACGGGCACTCGCACGCATGTTCCCGACACTCGCAAGTCTGGAATATGCAAAATCTTGCGGCTCTCGTTGCGCAACTTTTGTTCTTCGTCGGTTTCAAACGAGCCGTCATCCACAATTGATCCGGCAAGTGGCAACACGTTAAAAGCAATAGTTTGCGAAAACTTGGCGGGTGCCGAGAACTTGATTGCTTCACCGTCGTAGGTAAGTTTGCCCGCGTCGGCAACACCTTCGCGTGCCTGATTTTCAAGTTCGGCAACGCCTGCTACACCTGCACCGCTCACCGCTTGATACGTGCTGACAATCAGTCGCACCAATGTTGCTTCATCGTGTAGTGCCTTGAGCACCGGCATCGCGGCCATAGTGGTGCAGTTTGGGTTTGCAATGATGCCCAACTTTGCAGCAGAAACGTCGCCAGGGTTTACTTCGGAAACTATCAATGGCACATCGTCGTTCATGCGCCAAGCAGACGAGTTGTCAATCACCATTGCTCCAGCATTTGCATACTTTTCGGCAAGTGCTCGAGACGTTGTTGCTCCTGCCGAAAACAGCACGACATCCATGCCGCTTGGATTGGCAGTGGCGGCATCTTCAACAGTGATAGTTCTTCCGTTCCATTCGATGGTCGAACCAGCCGAACGCGCTGAGGCAAACATCCGCAGTTCATCCACCGGATAGTTGCGCTCGGCCAGCAACTGGCGCATCACGGTTCCCACCATTCCGGTGGCTCCAACTAGTCCTACACGCATTGTTGCAGTTTAGTTGTCAGACCTTGTCGATAAGCCAGTCATTTACTTGTGTCGGTGTGATATTACTTCCGCACAAAATTGTGGCAAGGCGCATCTTTTTCAGGTGAGCATGTTCAAGAATCGCAGAAACCCCTGCAATACCCGCGGGCTCAGTGATCAATCCGGCTTTGTCAAACACCAATTTCATTGCACGCTTCAGCGCATCCTCCGACACCAACAACACGTCATCAACATGTCCCTTCATATCGTTGAGCGCTTCTGGCACAGGAGTGCGCACCGCAATGCCATCGGCAATGGTGTTGGCAGATGATCGCTCAATCACCGTGCCAGAGCGCCACGATGCTTCCATCGCATCGGCAGTCGCACTTGAAACGCCGATGATTTGTATGTCTGGCGCACTGTGTTTGATATACCGAGAAACGCCACCGATCAATGCTCCGTTGCCAAGCGGCACAAGCACTGCATCAAACGTGCGTTGTTGCATCAACTCAACTGCAATTGACCCTGCGCCTTCCGAGATGGCGATGTCGCGACCGTCTTCAACAAAATATGCGCCATTTTCGGCACAAAACTTTTTGGCATTTTCTTTTGCCGCGTCAAAATTGTCACCAAGTTGTCGCACCTCTGCACCCATCGAGCGCATTCGGTCTACCTTGAGCGGGTTGGCATTGGTCGCACAATAAATAATCAGTGGCCGGTTGTGCGCTCGACACACGTAAGCCATTGCTTGCCCAAAGTTGCCGGCGGTTGCACATACAAGATCTCGGCCCGCCAGTGCTGCAACATTTTCTTGCATAAAGAAATCGGCACCACGACCTTTAAAACTTCTGATGGGATTTGGCGTCTCCACCTTGAGAGTAAGCGCACAACCCAACTCGGCGGAGAGCGGTTCGCAGTTGTACTGAGGAGAATGTAAAAAGACAGGGTCTATCGTGCGTGCCGAACGCTCAATGTTTTCGATCGACAGTCGATTGGGTGTCATGAGCCACTCACCGTTGCAACGAGCCACCAATGACTGCGATTCACGCGCTTCAACGATTTGACTTGCACATTGTTGTGCGACACATGGCGCACCTGAAATGGAGAGTGATACATCGTGATCTCGCTCAATGATTTTTGACTGTGATCGATGATGTCTTGCAACACTTCGTCTGGACTCAACCTATTTGCCTGCCATCCAAATCGTGTTGCCCAACGCATTCCAGAAACTCGTTTGCCAATTGCTGGCATTCGCCATAACAACCGCACCAACATTCCCGCTGGTATCAGCAAAATATCGCTCAACACCCACGAGCGATAATTCAAAATAACGGTTCCCCCGTCACGAGTCACGCGCACTGCTTCGCGGGTAAGACCAAGTGCGTCATTGCGTTGGCAGTGCTGCAGGGTGATATACGAAAATGCAATATCTACCGAGTTGTCGGCAAGGCTTAGCGTGCTTCCATCTTGCACATGAGTCGTAGTCAACCGGTCTGTACGTCCGTGCTTTCCGACCGTCTCACGACAGCGCTCCAAAAATGCTGCATCCACATCGGCGGCAATCACATGCGCGCATTGTTCAGTAAATGAAGCAGTCATTCGGCCAATTCCACTTCCAATTTCAAGCAGCGTCAAGGGCGCGAGTCGCTCTGCCTCAAAACCAAATTGACGCATGTAGCGCCGCACTTCTTTATTGCCAGTAGTAACAAATTCTTCGAGGGTCAGTTCGCTACCGGTTTCGTTGTTAAACACCCAGCCGGTTGAGCGCACAATATCGTCAGCAGATCCACCGCTTTCAGTGCGATTGCCGGCACTTCGCCAAGGCACAAATTGGGCGCGTTTTTTTGCACCGCGCTGATTCGTCATGATCCGTTACAACCTACTTGCGTTCTGGCAGTGGAGCCGAGTATTCCTCGCCGCTATCAAGTCCAAACGCTGTATGCAATGCACGTACTGCGATCTCAAGCTTGGAACGCTCAACCACAACCGAGATCCGAATTGTTGATGTCGAGATCATCTCGATGTTGACGCCGTTGTCGGCCAATACTCGAAACATCTTCGCTGCCACACCGGGGCTCGATTTCATACCCGCTCCAACCAACGACAACTTGACAATATTTTCGTCTTTGTTGACACCCTTGGCTCCAACTTCTTTACCAACACTGCCCAAGATTGGTTCTGCGGTTGCAATGTCGCCCACTGGAAGAGTGAACGAGATATCGGTAGTGCCGTCAATTGATGTGTTCTGCACAATCATGTCAACGTTGACATTTGCTTTTGCCAGTGACTCAAACAGCAAAGCCGACACACCAGGACGATCTGGCACTCCGAGCAGTGTCATCTTGGCTTCGCCCACATCGTGAACAACTCCTGAAATAATTGGATCTTCCATTTTTGTTTTCCTCTCATCGTCGGCGCCAAGTACCCAGGTGCCTTCTTCTAACGTGAAACTTGATCGAACATGGATCGGCACGTTGTGGTTGCGCGCAAACTCAACAGAGCGCAATGCCAACACTCTGCTGCCCGCTCCGGCCATTTCGAGCATTTCATCAAAACTCAACTGCTTTATTTTGCTTGCTTGCGAAACCAATCGTGGGTCTGCACTAAACACGCCTGTCACGTCGGTATAGATCTCACAAACATCTGCATGCAATGCCGCGGCAAGTGCAACTGCGGTGGTATCGCTGCCACCTCGACCAAGTGTTGTGATCTCGCGGTCGGTGCTTACGCCCTGAAAACCTGCAACAACAGCAACCTTGCCGGCAAGCAATGCTTCGCGCACTCGATCACCCTTGATCTCCAAAATCTTTGCTTTGGTATGCGATGTGTCAGTGATGATGCCAACTTGGCTTCCCGTAAAACTCACTGCATCACATCCCACATCGTGTAATGCCATGCACAACAGCGACATCGAGATTCGTTCGCCTGTTGTGAGCAGCATGTCCATCTCGCGACCTTGTGGATTACTCGACACCTGTCTGGCAAGTTCGACAAGATTGTCGGTGGCCTTACCCATTGCCGACACAACGGCCACAACGTCGTGACCTTGGGCTCGAGCATCGGCTATCCGGCGTGCAACATTGCGCATTCGGTCAGGATCGGCAACCGAAGTGCCACCATATTTTTGAACGAGGAGCGCCACAGGGTCTTTACGCTACCTCTGCGCGAGTATCCTTTTAAAACTATGGGCACAGACAAACGAACACGCAAAAAAGAAAACCGTCGCCAAAGGCTTGACGAATTAGCCAAAACAGATCAAAAACGAAAGGTGCGCAAGAACATCATCCGCGCGCTCACCGTTGTTGGCGTGATCGTCGGAGTTGTTGTGATCATCCGTGTTTCGGGTGGCGGTGCAGGTGATTCATCATCACCAACTGACACCAAGGCTGTTATTGATTTGGGCGAAGACACCATCGCACCAACGCTTGCGGCGCGCGAAATTACCGGCGACACACCATGCCCACAAGCAGACATGTCAGAAACTCGCGTTGGCAAATTTGAAAAAGCACCACCAGTGTGTATCGAAGACGGCAAGACTTATACCGCAATCGTCCTCACCAATAAGGGCGAGTTTTCAATCGTCCTCGACCCAATCAAGGCGCCAATTGCTACCAATAGCTTTGTTGTGCTTGCCCGCTATAAGTATTTTGATGACACCAAATGTCACCGCGCCATCACCAATTTTGTTGTGCAGTGTGGTGACCCAACTGCAACGGGCACAGGTGGCCCGGGCTATTCATTCGCCGACGAACTTCCCGCAGCAGGTGAATACAAAATTGGTTCGATCGCCATGGCCAACTCTGGACCAAATACAAACGGCAGTCAGTTCTTCATCATCACTGGCCAAGAAGGCATGTCACTTCCTCCCAACTACACATTGTTTGGCCAAGTCACCGAAGGTCTCGATCAAACAATCCCTGCACTCAATGCAGCATCCAATCCAGACCCTGCTGCCAACGGTGTACCGCCAATCGAAGACTTGATCATCCTCAACGTCACAATCCTCGTCAGTTAGTTGGGCAATGCTCCGTGAATTATCGCGGGGCCATCCACACTCCACTTTCCTCCGCTACAGAGCAGCGCAGAGCCGGTGGGCAACTGCACCACAGTTGTATTCGCAAGTTGCAAACTGCGTTGCAGTCTGTCGTGCGACCACGTTTCTGATTCGGTGATCACCGCAATTCCCTCTGCAAGGCCAAGTCCAAGTGTGAAAGCACCACCTCGAGGATCAACCATCGGATCACACAACGCAGCGGCGCTCCCTGCCACAGCCACCACGATGCCGTTGTCCAATTGCTGTTCTAGCGCTTCATAAACAACCGTGCCTTGCAACGTCGTTCGCAAGTGAATCGGTGAGTCGCCCACTACATACACCGCCCCCGCCTCTCGAACTATTTTGGCAAGATGATCTTCGCGAGCATCGGCGCGTGTGTACACCGCACATAGCTTGGTTTCTACTCCCATCCGTTGTGCCCACAACACACTTGTAGCAATTAGTGCACCAGGATTCTCAAATGCCTCAGCAGTTGGCAGCACCGCCACATAGCCATTCATTCCCCGCAATATTCGGGTGTCAAGTTCATCGTTGCTGACAAACGGGCCACCGCCCTGCAAAATAAGTTGTCCCGACATCAGTCGGGAATGTATCACGACTCAAGCAACAGGTTTCCCAACGCTTCAACAGTGGCATCGGCAACACCAATTTCGCGCACATAGTTACGCACCGAACCATGTTGTTGCGCAAGTTCTATCAAAACAATTTGCATCGCACGAGGGTCTGCCGATAAATACGCTTTTGGAATAGTGGCGTAACGCTCTGCCAACTCGGGGCGATGAATTTTTGACCACGCAATTGAACGACGCATTGCATCCTGTGTCAAACCAAAGTCGGCAACGATATGTGCGTCATCTACACCCAGGCTCGACAGCAACAATGCAGCCAGCACTCCGGTGCGATCTTTGCCAGCAGCACAATGAAACACCGCGGGCAGCGAATCGTTTTGTGCGAGCACGTGCATTGCATCAGCAAATCGACTCGAACCAATGTCGAGCATGTCTCGATACCCCCACACCAAAAACTCAACTTCATCATCAAACTCTGGAGTCTTAGTGTCCGACCACGTCACATCCACGATCGATAAATGATGAAATGCAACTTCAATATCATCAATCGGAAAAATTCCCTGCTCGCGTTGTTCGCGCTCGGTACGCAAATCGATAACTGACTTCAAACCCAACTGCCGCACGCGACTCACATCATCGGCGCCACGCAGTCGATACAAACCGTCCGAACGAAACAATGTTCGCCACTTGGTAGCCCGACCATCTGCAGTTGGATACCCACCCAAATCGCGGAAGTTGTGCACGGCCTCAAGTCCGATAAGCCTTCTCGGATGATTGACCGTCTCGGCGAGTGGCGTATTTGTCACCGTGCCAACCTAATCAGTACGGGTAAAGCCCAGGTGGTTCTTTGATTACCAGTTGGTAAATATCTTGGTCTATTGACTACGGTTGCTCGCCATGACTACTACACCTACTTCTCCGTCTTCACTTCCACAGCTCGTCGGCGTTTGCGGCTCGGGCATCATGGGTTCAGGCCTGGCCGAAGTCGTTGCTCGCGCGGGCATCAACGTAGTTGTGCGTTCGCGCACCATGGCTGGTGCACAGTCCATGCTCACGTCTGTCGAAAACAATCTTGCAAAACAAGTTGCCAAAGCAAAGATGACAGAAGATCAACGCACCGAAATCTTGTCGCACATCAGCATCACCGACCAACTTTCTGCACTTGCCAATTGTGATCTCGTCATTGAATCGATTGTTGAAGAACTTGCACCAAAACAAGAACTGTTTTCGCAGCTCGACAAAATCGTCAAACCGTCTGCAATCCTCGCCACCAACACCAGCACTTTGCCGGTTGTAGCCATGGCCCAAGCGACAAATCGTCCAGACAAAGTTTGTGGCATCCACTTTTTCAACCCGGCAGTGATGATGTCGCTTGTCGAAGTGATTCGTCCAATTACCGCAAGTGACGACACCATCGCCACGGCTACAGCATTTGCGATTGCTTGCGCCAAAGATCCAGTGCAAGTTGTTGATCGCGCAGGATTCATCGTCAACGCGCTGTTATTCCCATACCTCAACAACGCAGTACACATGTTCGAAGCCAAGACAGCATCGATGGAAGATATTGATACCGCAATGAAAGGTGGTTGCAACTTTCCGATGGGCCCATTTGCGTTGCTCGACCTGATCGGTATCGACACCACGGTTTCTATTCTCAATGCTCTGAAAAGCGAATTTAAAGAAAGTCACCTTGAGCCAGCCGACTCTCTGAAAAAACTCTTGGCAGAAGGCAAACTGGGTCGCAAGACCAAGCAGGGTTTCTTTACTTACTAGATCTAGTTGCGACAGATGTACCGTGGCGTATGACGTCTTGGCAAGACACGCCGGCTGAACTCGGATTGTCAATCTGGAATTTTCCTCCTGCTACAGAGTGGCCACAGCACGACATCGTTGGACGTGGTGCCGACCTAGAACCCGCAACACTCATTCACGCCTATCGCAGTGGCGTGTTTCCAATGTCGAGCGATATGCCAAATCGCAATCCAGATATGGGATGGTGGTCGCCAATGATGCGCGGAATTTTGCCGCTCGACCAATTACGCATCACTCGATCGATGCGCAACAGCGCACACAAATATTCCGTGCGCATCGATACGTGTTTCGAACGCGTAGTGCGCGGTTGTGCAGTTCCCAATCGTGAAGGCGGATGGATTACTACAGACATCATTGACGCATACATAACGCTGCACAAGCTTGGGTGGGCTCATAGCTTCGAGACGTTTGATGAACATGGCGTTTTAGTAGGCGGCCTCTACGGCGTGCGAGTACAAGGTCTGTTTGCTGGTGAGTCAATGTTTCATCTCAAGCGCGATGCATCCAAAGTCGCACTGATGCACCTCGTTGCAACCATGCGCGAATCCGCAATGTCGCTGCTAGATGTGCAGTGGCTTACGCCCCATCTTGAATCACTTGGCGCAACCGAAATTCCTCGCGACGACTACTTGCGTCGTCTAGGCGAGGCCGTCAACCCCTAACCTTGACGTATGAGTCGCCGCGACGAACCCTGGCTGATCCGCACCTATTCGGGGCACTCCACCGCGCAAGCCTCAAACGAGTTGTACCGCACCAACCTCGCTAAGGGCCAAACCGGTCTCTCCATCGCCTTCGACTTGCCAACCCAAACGGGTTACGACCCCGATCACATCCTTGCTCGCGGCGAAGTAGGCAAAGTCGGCGTGCCGGTCGTGCACCTGGGTCACATGCGCTCGCTGATGCAACAGATTCCGCCTGGTCAGATGAATACATCGATGACCATCAACGCAACTGCTGCGTGGTTGCTCGCGTTGTATGTTGCAAACGCGCAAGAACAAGGTACGCCTGCACATGAGTTGCGCGGCACAACACAAAACGACATTCTCAAAGAATATTTGTCTCGCGGCACATTTATTTTTCCTCCCACAGCATCTCGTCGCATCATCGTCGACATGATTGCATGGTGCGCCACCAATGCACCCAAGTGGAACCCAATGAATGTGTGTTCCTACCACTTACAAGAAGTTGGGGCCACGCCGGTGCAAGAGATCGCATTTTCTCTTGCCAATGCCATCGACATTTTGGATGCTGTGCGTGCAAGTGGTCAGGTCTCTGACGAGGCATTCCCCCAAGTCTTTGCGAGCATTTCGTTTTTTGTCAATGCTGGAATCCGTTTTGTTGAAGAGCTGTGCAAGATGCGTGCCTTCACCGAACTCTGGGATCGCATCGGAAGCGAGCGATACGGCATCACCGATGAACGCGCGCGACGGTTTCGCTATGGCGTGCAAGTCAATTCGCTAGGTCTTACCGAAGCACAGCCAGAAAATAATGTGCAGCGCATCATGCTCGAGATGCTTGCCGTCACGTTGTCGAAGACGGCTCGCGCACGCAGTGTGCAGTTGCCTGCATGGAACGAAGCACTCGGTTTGCCCCGTCCTTGGGATCAACAGTGGTCGTTACGAATGCAACAAGTGCTGGCATACGAGACCGACTTGCTCGAGTACGAAGACATTTTCACTGGCTCACACGTAATTGAGTCACGCACTGCCGAATTGCGCGATGCTGCTTGGGCAGAGTTGCAAGAAATCCTAAATCGTGGTGGCGCTTTCGAGTCGGTCGACGAACTTAAAGGTCGCCTTGTTTCATCCATGGCCGATCGCACCCGTCGTATCGAATCTGGTGAACAAATTGTTGTCGGTGTCAATCGCTTCACCGAATCAACGCCATCACCTCTTGATGGTGCAAACAATATTCTTAAAGTTGACCACACAGTCGAGCAACAACTTGTTGACGACGTGACTGCCTGGCGCAAACAGCGCGTCGATGCAGATGTGCAACATGCCCTTGATCAATTGCGAAACGCAGCGACCGGTAAGGCCAACTTGATGGATGCATCTATTGCTCTGGCTAAAGCGGGCGGCACTACCGGCGAGTGGAGCCAGGTACTGCGCGAAGTGTTTGGCGAATACCGCGCCCCAACCGGAGTTGGTGCTGCTGCAGGCCGTCGCACGGCTCAACTGGCCGACGTTGCCGAGTATGTGCGCACTATCCCAGGTGGCCCACCAAAGTTTTTGGTCGCCAAACCCGGTCTTGATGGGCACTCAAGTGGCGCAGAACAAATTGCTGTTGCTGCGCGTGATTCGGGCATGGAAGTTGTCTATTCAGGTATTCGTCTCACACCAGCACAAATTGCTGCGTCTGCGCGAGACGAAGATCCAGATGTGATTGGTTTGTCCATCTTGTCGGGTTCGCATCTGCAACTTGTTCCAGATGTGTTGCACGAATTGCAAAAACTTGGCGTGGATGCTCCAGTGATCCTTGGCGGCATTATCCCCGAAGACGATCGTGACTCATTGCGCGCACTTGGCATCGCTGCTGTGTACACGCCAAAAGATTTTGACATTGCTCGCATCATGCGCGAGATTGCCGAGATCGTGCGTCAACGACGCGGTTAAGGCTTCATCGTTGTCGACGGTGCAACAGCAACAAAACCTGTCGCCACCGGCAACTGAATCACATCACCAGCATTAACTTTGTCGGGGTTGGTGATGTTGTTCATACTCATCAATTCAGCCATGTTGAGGTTGAACTTCTTGGAAATAGCAAACAGCGAATCACCTGGCTCGATCGTGTAATACACAGGTTCTACATACACCGTTGTTGTTGGTGCAGGAATTGTTGTCTCAACCGTTGTTGGCACAACAATTTTGGGTTCTCCTCCACCTCGTGAAAGCAGCACAGCGATCACACCACTGACTACCGATATCACGAGAAGCGACCACTGAAGTCGGCCTCGTAAATACATCAATTTCATCGTAGACCTTCGACCTACACAAAGTTTGCCTATCCTGTACAACATGCGAGTGCTGGCGGCTGTTGATAAGTTTCGTGGCACTGCTACAGCGGCACAAGTTGCATCTGCAATCGGTCACGCGTGTTGGGAAATGGGTGTTGATTGTGTCGAAGCGCCTATTGCAGACGGCGGTGAAGGCACTCTCGATGCACTTGGTGGACCAAACCGCACATCTCGGGTAACAAACCCGCTCGGTGCGCCAGTCGATGCGCAATGGCGACTGGCTGGTGACACTGCAGTGATCGAAATGGCCCGTGCTTCTGGGCTTTCGCTCGTGGGCGGTGCAAAAAAGAATGATGTCATTGCGGCCTCGACCATCGGTACAGGCCAGCTCATCGACACCGCGCTCAATAACGGAGCCAAGCGAATCATTGTCTGCGTTGGTGGTTCGGCAACTGTCGACGGCGGTCTTGGGGCAATTCGTGCCATTGGCACACCGACTCGACTTCGAGGAACCGAATTTATTGTGGCGTGTGACGTTCGCGCACTCTTTAGCGATGCTGCCAGATTATTTGGCGCACAAAAAGGCGCGACAGCTGCTCAAATCGAATTTCTTTCAGGGCGACTTGAACAACTTCAACAGTCATACCTGCGCGAATACAACGTTGATGTTTCTCGGCTCATCGGCGGCGGCGCTGCAGGTGGGCTTGCAGGTGGGCTTGGCGCACTTGGTGCAAAACTTGTGCCTGGTTTTGATGTGGTTGCCGACGAAGTTGGCTTGCACGAGCAAATTGCGCAGTGCGACTTGGTAATTACCGGCGAAGGTTATTTAGATAACGAGAGTTTTGATGGCAAAGTTGTTGGCGGTGTGCAACTACTTGCACAACAGTTCAACAAGCCTGTAGTAGTGATTTGCGGTGGCGCCGACACCGAAGCCCAACAACGCATTGATTCTTTCAGCTTGATTGAGAACTTTGGCGAAACTGAAGCATTTTCTCAGCCACTCATGAGCATCGAAAAAGCAGCCGCTGCAATCATTGCTCGCTTTATTTAATTGCTGTCAACAACCGTTGAGATCAGCCACCAGGAACTGTGGTCGGTGCGTTTGGATCAACAGCCGCAGGTGCGACCGGCACGGTTGGCACTGGTGATGCAAGCGGCTTGCCCGCAACATCGGTACCCAACAAGATCAAAATGCTTGCCTCACCGAGTTTTCCGGTCTCGGTCGGAATCGGCGCAGGCATGATTGCGGTTGCTACGCCACCAAGCTCTGCTGCAACAAGGGCTGCCTGACCTTCGCTGCCCGGCAAGTAATAGACAACAGTGGCAGTTTGTTTCGGAGTGATCTCACTCGAGTTCATCGCGGGTTGCACGATGTAGCCGCGACCTTGCAATTCTGTTGTGAGTTGGCCTGCGCTGCCAGCAACCTTTGAGGCGTTTGCAATCTGAATCTTAAATGCCGTCAATGGAATCGTGACAGCAACTGTCGTTTCCACAGGAATCGTGTCACTCACAACAGTGTCTGTTGTGGCCTGGTCATTTGTTGCAGGGGCAGTCGTACTGCCACCTCGAATGTCGCGCAAAATCAGAAAACCCACCAATACAGCAACAACAGCAACAACGATTGACATTGTTGAGTTGATTGAGGAACCGCGGGAAACTGGCTCGCGGCGAGGACGACGTTGTTCTTGGCTCATACCAACAACCGTACTTGATGTAGTGGAGCCGAGTGTGGGAATTGAACCCACGACCTACCGCTTACAAGGCGGTTGCTCTGCCTCTGAGCTAACCCGGCTCGTCTAGGTTACAGCGAGTTATTTGGTCTTGGCAACGCGTGAACGAACTACTTCATATGTTGCAAGCGCTGCAGCAGCCGAAACATTGAGTGATGAAAGCGAGCCACCCATCGGAATACTTACTAACAAATCACAACGTTCTTTCACCAGTCGAGATAAACCAGCGCCTTCCGCACCCAACACCAAACAAATTGGCTCTGAAGTGAGATCACCAATCTCGAAAATGTTTTTGTCAGCAGCATCGCTCAAGCCAACTATCCACACTCCAGCATCTTTCATCTGCTTGAGCGCAGTTGGTAAGCCACCAACAACACACATCGGTACATACTCGGCCGCACCGGCTGCAGATTTTGCTGCAGTAGGAGTGATATGCACTGCGCGGTGTCGAGGCAAAATCACACCATGCACACCCGCGCCATCGCACGAGCGCAAGATTGCACCAAGATTGCCAGGGTCGGTTACGCCGTCAATCGCCACCAAAAATGCAGGAACATTTCCTTTGCGCGGCGCAAGCAAGTCCCCTAGTTCAACTTCGGGAAGCGGTGCAGCCATTGCAAGCACACCCTGGGGTGCTTCACTGCGCGCTTCTTTTTCAATTTCTTTTCGCGGCACGCGTCGCACTGGCACACGCTGATCTGCAGCCAACGCCAAAATATCGTTGATCACGTCGTTTTCGTCCAAATCATTAGACACCCAAATCTCGAACGTTCGTCGTCGTTGTGCAATCAGCAACTCACGAACAGCCTGACGACCTTCAATCTGTGATCCACCGAGTCCGTGTTGATCTGGGCGTGGCGCGCGCGGGCCCGTGTGTTCGCGTGCTGGCGGACGACTGCGCTTGGTGTTGACGGCCGCACGTGGTGCATACTTTGCATCGCGAGGTGCACGCTTTGCGTCACGCGGATCACTTCGCCTGTTGTCGCTTTTTGCTGAGCGCTTGTTGCTACTTGTTGCCCCGCTGCGCGGACCTTTGCCCGGTCGAGAGTCGCGTGGCTTCATTGAGCCACTCGCTCAATCACACACACTGCCCAACATGCAATGCCTTCTTGACGGCCAAGTGCTCCGAGACCTTCTGCCCTGCGTCCTTTTACCGAAACAGGAGCCCCAACCACACCGATGAGTTTACGTTGCATCTCGTCACGATGGGGCGCAAGCTTGGGTTTTTCACAAACCACGCTGCAGTCAACATTGCCAATTTCAAAACCATTCTGTTTTACTAACTCAACTACGTGCGACAACAGCAACAGAGAATCAACTCCCGCCCATTTCGGGTCGGTGTCTGGAAAGTGTTGTCCAATATCACCAAGCGATGCTGCACCAAGAAGTGCATCGGCAATTGCATGTGCGATCACATCAGCATCACTGTGTCCAACTAATGCACGCTCACCCACAAATTGCACGCCACCGAGTACAAGCACACGACCGCTCGGGGTGTCTTCAAAACGGTGAATATCAAAACCTTGTCCAACTCGTATCGCAGTCGCCATTTTTGTCTCCTTACACTTCGGCTCTAGCGGTGGCGCGAGCCCATTCCAAATCTTCTGGTGCGGTGAGTTTGCGATTCAGCGCTTCGCCAGCCACAACAACTACACGCTTACCCAACAGCTCAACAAGTGTTGCATCATCTGTGCCTTCCGGGCATGAGGCATGCGCTTCGCGCAAGATTGCAGCACGAAACACTTGCGGTGTTTGCACCGCCACTAATGATGATCGGTCTGGAGTATTGACAACAATATTTTGCGCATCTACCTGCTTAATCGTGTCGGTTACCCCAATTGCAGGAACAGCACCATCGGCGCCATTGTGCACTTGAGAAATAGTTTCTCTAAACAAGTGTTCGGTAGCAAAGGGTCGTGCTGCATCATGCACACAAATAATTGTTGCTTCTGACGGCACGGCACTGAGCCCACAGCGCACCGATTCACTTCGGGTTTCACCACCAGCAACCTGGCCTTCACCCAACGTGGCGTCTGGTGGCAACACCACAACCACACCGGCGCTCACTGCACTCGCGGTTTCCACCGACCAGTCCAAGACGCGTCGATCTCCAAGCATTGCAAACTGCTTGGGGCTACCAAATCTTGCGCCCGATCCAGCCGCAACAACAATCGTCCAAACAATTTCGTTAGGCATGGTTGTCACGGTCATTTAGGGTAGTACCGTCATAACTTCATGACACACGAAGAGATACTCTCCCACACCGCATTCTTTGCAGAAACACCAGCCGAAGCACTCACAGCGATTGCCGCATCGGCCAAGTCTCAAACGCTCCAACGAGGCGATGTGTTGTTTAATGAGGGCGACGCTCCAGATGCACTGTTTGTTGTGCTCAGCGGGCGCATTGCAATAGCCATTGGCAACAAGCCGCTCGACAGTCGCGAAAGCATGTTGGCACTGATGGAAGATGGCGACTTGTTCGGCGAACTTGGTTTGCTCGACAACGGCTCACGCAGTGCAATGGCTCGTGCAATTGAAACATGTTCAGTCCTGTGCATTCCGTATGCGCCAGTTGTCGAGCAGATGCGCACTCACCCAACAATGTTGTGGGGTGTCACTAAGTTGCTCGCAACTCGCCTGCGCGTGATGGACGAAGTGTTGGCCGACAGCGTGTTTCTTGATGTCACCGGTCGCACTGCAAAACGATTGCTCGAGCTTTCTGGTGGCAATGATGATTTTGTTTTGCCTGTTACGCAAGAAGAATTGGCCGGCATGGTTGGTGCATCACGCGAACGCGTCAACAAAGCCATCGCAAGTTTTATTCGACTCGGTTGGCTCAAGCAACAAGATCGTCGCTATCACATCATCATGCGTGACCGCATGACAGTTCGTTCTAGCTAGTTAATAGCCAGTCGCGTGTGCGACTAAAAGCATCCTGCGCATCGTGTGCCCGATGAGCGGGACGCGCAGCATCGTGAGCAAAGCCGTGCACTGCTTCGGGGTATTCCTGCACAGTCACGCCTGCCATGCGCAACTCCGCTACTTGATCAGGCGGCGTGTATGGGTCAAGTGATCCGATAATCGCAAGCACTCGCTCGGCATGTCCACCCTCTAAGTAAGCAAGTGGATCACCTTGTGTGGAACTCATCCAGCCTTCGGGAATATGAATCATTCCGTAGAACGATGAGATCCGAGCAAACCGATCGCTACGTGCTGCTTTGTGGCAATACATTCCGCCCATGCAAAACCCCATCAACCCAACTCGATCTACACCAAGCGCATCGGCTGCTTCGTGCATGTCACGAAGCACCGCGTCATCACTCAACACTGGCATCTGTGCCATCCGCTCGGCAATGTCGGCTGACAACGTTTGATTTGGAAACGGCTCTATTGCAATCACTGCCATGTTCCAGTCGCGCGCCAGTTGAGCGACAAGTTCGTCAAACAATGGTCGCAATCCAAAGATGTCAGGCATGATCACGAGCCCCATCACTGGGTTGGTCACACTCGTATCAATTTCGGCGGGGGTGCCTGAGGGCAAGGTAATTCTCATAGTTCCCAATCTTTACATCATCAACAATCCCAATGTTGCTTGTAGTGATGTTTGCAGTGAGAAGTGCGGTGAGTGCCATGCGGATCATCATCTGCATGACCACACAAACAGCACGCACTTGTACAAGACCTACAACCCTCATCCACCCAACAGGCAAGTCGCCCACCGTGCGCACTCTTGTGCAGGAGTGGTCGGCTCTTTCGGTCGCACCATCCACACTGAGGCGAGTCAATGGCTGGGGGCTCCCGGGTTCGCGGGTGGCCAATCTCGACGAAGTACTCATTCGTGCAGGCTTTGGTCTTGAAGCAACCGATTCAGTCGGCGATCAATACCTCTTCAAACTTGTCATTCGCGCCGCCAATGACGAGCTTGCAACTCGCATTGTGTTGCAGCGGCTTCTGCCACCGCTGATCTCTATTGCTGCTCGTCGTGGCAAGTTGGTTCGTGGCGGCTTTGACGAGGCCCTCACCAACACCGTTGCTCAAGCGTGGATACAAATCCGCACCTATCCAATTAATAAACGACCGATCAAAATTGCATCCAATTTGGTGCGCGATTCTGAGTACTTTGCATTTGTGCGCGATAGTCGACTCAAGCAACTTGCAGTTGCGTGGGGTGACGATGTCATTGACATGATTGCAGCGCCCGAAACTCAACTCAACCCCGAAGAAGAAGTTGTCAACTTACTTACAGAAGCATCCAAATGGAATTTGGGCCCGCGTTCTCTGAGCGTATTGCAACAACTTGCAGACGGCAAAAGTTTTCGTTCAATTGCTTCTGACGCAGGTGTCAACATCCGCACCGTGCATTCTTGGAGACGTACCGCAATTAACGAGTTGCGTGAACAAATGCAGTGTGCTGGCTAAGTTTTGCTCCACGCAATCGCAACGAATTGCTCACCACAAACACACTTGACAACGCCATTGCAAGGCCGGCCCACATTGGGTTCATATATCCAAGTGCAGCAAGCGGTATTGCTGCTGCGTTGTAGGCAAAAGCCCAAAACACATTGGCGCTAATGGTGCGCAGTGTGGCTCGCGACAACAGAATTGCATCGGTCACCAAACGCAAGTCTCCGCTCACAATGGTGAGATCGCTCGCACTCATTGCAACATCGGTACCGGTGCCCATGGCAATACCCACGTCGGCTTGTGCGAGTGCTGCTGCATCGTTTACTCCATCGCCCACCATTGCCACTGCATAGCCACGTTTTTGCAAGTCGGCAACAACCCGCACTTTTTCTGCGGGCAACACGCCCGCAATCACGTGTTGGTCATCGGTTTCGATTCCTACTTGTTCTGCCACAGCAAGAGCAGTCGCCAGGTTGTCTCCCGTTAATAACACAGGCCGCAATCCAAGTTCGCGTAACGAAGCAATTGCTGCAGCACTGTTGGTTTTAGGTTTGTCGGCAACGACGCATACTGCTTTTGCCAAGCCGTCATAGGCAACCAATACCGCGGTGTTGCCCGAGTCGCGAGCAACTTTCAATGCTTCACGAAGCGGGCCAGAGATAATCACGTTGCGCGCATTCAGCAACTGCTCGCCACCAACCATTACGCGATGACCGTCAACCACACCAACTGTTCCTTGCCCCGCAATCGACTCAAATTGTTGCACGCTAGCTAGTTGACCCAATTCGGCACGGGCGGCAGAAGCAATGGCTTTTGCCACGGGATGTTCACTGGCAAACTCCAATGCGCCAGCAAAACCCAACACTTCGGCACGTGTCGCGCCGGCTGCCACCACAACGTCGAGTAGTTGCATAACGCCAGTTGTTACTGTGCCAGTTTTATCAAAGACCACGGTGTCAATGCGACGAGTACTTTGCAACACATCAACGCCTTTGATCACGATGCCCATTTGTGCAGCGCGACCGCTTCCCACCATCAATGCAGTTGGAGTAGCAAGTCCGAGTGCGCAAGGGCACGCAATAATCAACACAGCAACCGAAGCCTTAAACGCATCTGCCAGGCGTTCAATGTCATCGCCCATGAAATACCACGCAACGAATGTGGCCAGCGACAACAAAATTACTGTCGGCACAAATACGCTGCTCACTCGGTCGGCAAGTCGTTGCACGGGTGCTTTCGTGGATTGTGCATCGCGCACGAGTTTTGTCATCTGCGCAAACGTTGAGTCGGCTCCAACTCGTCGCGCGCGCACCACTAATCGTCCAGTCAAGTTCACTGTTGTGCCAGTGACCTTGCTGCCAACTTGCACATCAACTGGCACGCTTTCGCCTGTGAGCGTTGACGCATCGACACTCGACGCGCCCTCCATCACAATGCCGTCTGCTGCAATGATCTCGCCTGGTCGCACAACAATCATGTCGCCAACCCGAATCAATACGGCGTCAATAAATACTTCTTCACCATCGCGCAAAATTGTTGCGGTTCTCGCACCCAGCGCCAGCAATGCTCGCAATGCATCGCCCGCACGGCGCTTTGCGCGCGCTTCAAAATATCTGCCCGCCAACAAAAAGATGGTGACAGCAACGGCCACTTCAAAATAGACATGCACGCCGCTACTCATGCCGCTCATGCTGGTCATCGAGTCATGTACCGTCGTGGTTGCCGCATGCCCCCACACAAGTGCCCATACCGACCACGACATTGCAGCCACAATTCCGAGCGAAATCAGCGTGTCCATCGTGGTTGCACGATGGCGCGCATTCATTAATGCAGCGCGATGAAATGGCCATGCACCCCACGTTGCAACAGGAACAGAAAATACCAATGCAAACCACTGCCAATTGGCAAACTGCAACACCGCAAACATTGACACGATTGCAACAGGGACACCCAATGCGATACTCGCTGTTAAGCGTGACTTCAGCATCGCCACTCGTTCACGAACCTCTGCGTCCAACATGTCAGGAGTTGTCTCTGCGAGCGGTCGTGCCCCGTAGCCAAGCGACTCGACAAGAGAAACAAGCTTCACCGTGTCAACGAGCGATGCATCAAACGTGACGCGAGCAGATTCGGTTGCAAAGTTGACGGTTGCCTCAACACCGTCCAGATGATTCAAACCCTTTTCAATCGTCATCGCACATGCGTTGCACGACATGCCAGTGATCGACAGATCAACCTGGTTTGCAGAGGTGTCCACTGTGGTCATTGCCTACAGTCTCGCCTCGCGAGAGGACAAATCAGTTGACTAAAAGTTGTTGCGTGTGTTCTGTTCGCCGTAACCATTGAACGAATCAACGGCGTTCATCACCGTGAGGTGACCAACAAGGGCAAGGGCGAGAACGATAATTGCTGCTGTAATCATGAGATTCAGTATGGCACCATATCTGCCAATACGATTACCTATGAGTAAGTATCTCTAAATTAGATACCCCGTATCACCAACAGTTCTGCAGTGGGTCGCCAGGGGCTCGAACCCTGGACCTGCGGATTAAAAGTCCGTTGCTCTACCAACTGAGCTAGCGACCCGACTTGCCATCAGACTAGTTGCTCGCAACAAAAGAACCTCAATCAGATTCAACTCTCGTGCTTGACTGAAGCCGTGCGATTTCTCCCCAATCTCAACGAAAATCGTAAATCGATTTTGTTGGCAACCTGGGGTCTCTTCACGGGCCTTGCATTGCTCCTCGTTACCGCCGGTGTATTCAGCACTCTGGTTGGTATTCGCGCCGAACTCAAACACTTACCAACCATCGTCAGCGGCGGCATCACTACTGCTTACTACGCAGGCTTCTTGCTCGGTTCGTGGTACACCCTTCGCGCGCTCAAACAAGTCGGCCACATTCGTGCGTACGCAGCACTTGCATCGCTGTTGAGTGCATCGGTATTGATTACGGGCGTGTACAACTCACCATTGGTGTGGATCATTATGCGAAGTAGTACGGGCTTTTGTTTCGCGGGTTTATATGTGGTTGCCGAGTCGTGGCTCAACGGTTTGGCCGCAAATCACTATCGCGGTCGGTTGCTCGCTGTATACAACGTGGTAACAATCGGCGCATATGGCGCTGGTCAGTTATTGGTGTTTAATTTCGATGCTCGCACGCTCACGGGTTTTGCATTTGCGGCAGTCGTGTCATCCTTCGCCGTCATTCCTGTCGTGATGTCTGAACAGGCCGCAACACCCAACGTCGACAACCACACACATATCACCATGCGCGAACTTGCAAAAATTGTGCCGACGGGTGCTGGCACCATTTTGCTCGTTGGTCTTGCACACGGTGGCATGCTTGGCATGGCAGTTATTTTTGCAACACGCGAAGGACTGAGCGTTGGTCGGGTCGGTATTTTGATTGCGGCAATCAACCTCGGCGGCATGGCGCTCACCTGGCCGATCTCTTCGGCGTCTGACGACATCGACCGCCGCATCATTGGCGTGCTGAGTTCGCTTGCCGTAATTGTTATGGGGCTACTCATGCTCACTCAAGAGCCAAGCAGTTGGCTCACCACGGCTCTGCTATTTGCAATTGGTGGTTTCAGTTTTCCGTTGTATGCCGTTGGTGGTGCCTACACCAACGACTGGGTATCACCCGAACAAATGGGTGCCGCAGCATCGCAACTTGTCACGCTGTATGGCTTTGGTGCAATGATCGGCCCGCTCGTTGCCGCACCGTTTCTCGACATCATCGGCACGCAAGGTTTTGCCTGGTCGATTATTTCGTTACACGCGCTGATCTTGTTGTTCTTGATCTATCGCATTCGTGCCTGGCATGCGCCGGTCACAACGAAACATTGGGATGATGTTTCGTTTCATGGTCGGGCGTTTTTTATTCCGGCAACAATTGTTTCGCTTGGTGTTAACCGACGCGCGAAATAAGCACGCCAACGCCAGCAAATTGCAAGATGCCAGCGACCACGGTGAATACATGCCAGATTTCATGAAAGCCGAAAATCTCTGGTGAAAGCTTTGGTTTTTGCATGTAGAACAGCACGGCGCCAACGGTGTACACAATGCCACCGAGCGCGTATAACAATAAGCTGGTGAAACCAGCACGGTGATACGCCCACGGCAAAATCACGAGCGCGGCCCAACCAATAATCAAATACAACGCGTGACCCACACGCTTTGCTTTCCACGTGATTTTCAAACCCATGCCCACTGCTGCCGCAGCCCAAATTGCAAGCAAGAATGGCACTCCAACTTTGCGTGGCAATGCCAGCAAACACACTGGCGTGTACGAACCGGCAATCAGCACATAGACCATCGCATGGTCGAGTTGTTGCATCGTTCGCTGACCTTTGAGCGAGCGCGTGAAGAGGTGATATGACGCAGAGGTTGAATAGAGCGCGAGTAGTGATAACGCATAAATACCCACAGCGAAGCGCGCAATACCGGCCGGCGTTACAAGGGTGAGAATAATTCCGGCGGGAATCGTGACCGCGACTGCAATTGCATGAATGCGCCCACGCCAACGGGGGCGCCACTTACCTGTCGAGTGCTGAAACACTGGAATATGCGGCACTGGTTCACCTCCTCGACAACAGCGTAACCTTGGCACATGACCTACAACTTTGATCGCTTTTTAAAATACGACGAGATGGTGTCGTGGTTGCACGATTTACACAAGCAATTCCCTGGTCTTGTTGCGCTCGAAACGTACGGCAAATCACACAAAGGTCGTGATTTATGGATCGCTACGGTGACCGATATGTCAACTGGTGCGCACAACACCAAGCCTGCGCATTGGATTGATGCCAACATTCACGCCACCGAGGCGACAGGAAGTGTTGCCGCATTGTTCATCTTGGATTTTCTTGCCAACAACTTTGGCAAGCACGATCAAGTCACCGAAGCGTTGCGCACGCGCACGTTTTATATCGTTCCCCGAGTTAACCCAGATGGCGCAGAAGATGCGCTTCTCGATCGACCCTTGTATCACCGCTCAAGTGTGCGTTCATGGCCTTGGCGTGATGGACATCGTTGGCCGGGACTCAGTGTTGAAGACATTGATGGTGATGGAACTATTCGCACCATGCGCATACCTGATGTTGATGGTGCGTGGATGGAACACGATGAAGATGCTCGCGTGATGGTTGCTGTAGGGCCACTCGGTGCGCCTGCCGGAAAAATTCGCTATCGCTTGCTCGACGAAGGTCTAGTGGAGAGTTTTGACGGCTTCACGATTCCACTGCCACGCGACCCAGCAGGTCTTGATCTCAATCGCAACTTCCCTGCGGGTTGGGGCACCACCGTGCTCGGTTCGGGCGACCATCCGATGTCAGAACCAGAAGTAGATGCACTTGTGCGCGCAGCTCGCTCACGCACAAACGTGTGTGGCTACAACGCATTCCATACTGCCGGCGGTTTTATGTTGCGTCCATCGAGCACGCGCGCCGATTCCACGTTGCCACCATTTGATATTTGGGTGTTTAACGAACTCGGCAAAGTTGGCGTGCAGCACACTGGTTACCCAGTGCACTCGGTGTACGAAGATCTCACTTGGGACAAGAGCGACACCATGAGCGGTGCGGGTGACGACTGGGCATACGAGCACCTCGGCGTGTTTGGTTGGACAACCGAGTTTTGGGACGCGATTTATCACGCAACAGGCGAGCACTCGCCCACAGATGTTTGGTATGTGGGGCCAACACCCGAGCAAGATTTGGCGGTGTGTAAATGGACGGACACACATGCACCTGGCTCATATGCCGCATGGAAGAAATTTGATCACCCACAACTCGGACCAGTCGAAATTGGCGGCTGCGACTTCTTTCGTACGTGGACAAATGCGCCACCGTCAAAATTGCGCGACGAAGTCAAAGAGCATGTGCACTTCGCACTCTTTCAAGCACTTGCTTCACCACGAATCGAGATCAAACTTGCCGATGCGCAGTCGGTTGGCGATGGCATGTGGCGAGTGCGTGTCGGAATTGCTAATACAGGCTGGCTCGGTACCGAGATCAGTGCATGGGCTCACAAGCACAACATCGTCTTGCCACTGACCGCACAGATTGATGGTGTTGCAGCTGACGATCTTGTTGATGGTGCACCTCGCGTCAAACTTGGACAGCTAGATGGTCGCGTGCGCTTTCGCGTCAGTGGAGATGCAAAAAGTGACGGAACTCCAGACCGCGTGATGCACACGTGGCTCGTGCGTGGCAAGAAAGGTCAGACCATCACGCTGACCGCGACACATCAACGTGCAGGTACCGCAGTTGCAACGGTAGTCTTGCCATAGCGATGGTGTGACTGCAAAGCGCGCAACATAATAAAGAGCGCACTTGGCACGATAACCACGTTTGGTGTTGCCACGAAGAGATCACCAATCATCAGGCCGTAGACACCCCACGACACCGACATCACGACAACCATTGCAAAGGTTGCTACCGAGACGCCAACAAGATGGGTCGTGCGTGCTGCGCGAATTGCTTGCGGCACGATGCCTGTGCCACCAACAACGACTGCAATTGGGCCGAGTACATCTTTCGACACCGCACCAGAAATGACCGCAATCGCGATTACACAAACCAATACAACGAGCACTCGTTGCCACGACGCAGCACGGTGGCGCACTTGAGCAATGATTACTGTTCCGAAACCAACGATGGTCATCACGTTGGCTGTGACCACGAGATAGGTGTGGGCAACGATCCCATAAACGACCCACAAAATTGAGCCACTCAAGCTTTGCAATTGGGCAAACACCGAAACGCCCTCAACGGTGTTGCGCCGTAGCACTCGGTAGGCCTGGGGAATCGTAAAAGTAAACGACAAACTGATACACCACAGGCTAAAAACATCGCGGAAACTCACTTCGCAACCATAGGTCGTGTGGTTAGCGTAAATGGGGTCATGATCACCACCTACGCCGTGAGCCTGCCGACCAAAAAATGGTCCGAAGAGATTCGTCAGGCGTGCAATGACAAGGTGAAGGATTGGCTCAATCGGCAATTTTCGGCAGACCGAATGCCCGCAAACATGCGCATCCGCGTCAGACAATCGCCCGATGACGAAGTCTTTCGTGCCGAAATCTCGGAGACATTTAAGGCCAGTGGGTCGGGGCGCACCACGACAATCACTATTGCGCCACACCGTGGACAGTTGATTTTTGATGTGCGCATGCGCCATATTGCTGGAAAAGATTCGGTTGTACCTCGACGGCCTGCCGAAGTGCCACCAAAAGCACTGCTGCAACTCTGCAGCGAAATTTCGCAGATGCTCGAGGTGTACGACGCCGAGCGCCGTGTTGCACCAGTTGTGCGCATCATTGCCACAGCCGATGATGGCCAAGCCCTCGGCGCCGATTCTTTAGACGCACTTTCTCGACGACTGCCGATCATCATGGAGTACACGGCAGGAAAAAATATTGAGGCTTCGCTCACTGCACCTCTTGCGCAAGACCTGTTGGGCATCGCGCACATCGCGCACATCACCACTCCAACTGCACTGCAGGCGTTTAATGCGTATTGCGGCGCGCAGACTCTGAGCGAGCAATACATCACCATCATGTGGCCACAGCCGATTAAACCAACTGTTGTAGCAACGTCACAGCCCAAACGTGAGCAAATCGCTGCGGTGATCATCGATGCAGCAACCATGCAGCCAGAATTGCCAATTCAGGCGCCACCGCGTGCGGCTTTGGGACGGCAAGTGCAGAGCCCTGTCGCTACCGAAACAAACACTGGTGCCGACATTGCATCACTTAAGAAAACTATTGATCTCCTGACAAAACAAATTGACGAAAAGCAATTTCATATTGATCAGCTTGACGAGTTGCTTGCCGAGTCAGATGAACAAAACGATGCATTAATTGACGATTTGGAAGGACGCGAAACACAGGTAGACGAATTGGCAGCAGACAATGCCCGCTTGCGCGAAAATATTGATGCAATAATTTTGCAGAAGCTCGATCTTGAAGCCGAGCTCGATCGCAAAGCACCCGGCGCTATCCCGCGTACCGTGCTTGACGCCGTACACAAAGCATCTAAAGAATGTCGCAACCTTGTCTTTTTAAAGTCTGCATTCGAGACCGCCGATGTGCTGCAAGGCCCCGACCCTGTGCGACTTCTCGGCGACTTGAAGAAACTCGAGTTGGTTGTGCAGGCCTGGAGGTCAAATAAATTTTCATCAAGCGCAGGCCTTGGTTCATTTATGCGCGATGAGTACAACCTTGACTTTGTTCCAAATATTGCGCGAGACACTGCACAAAAACACGCCGCGTATTACACCGTCACCTACGAAGGCAAGCCGGTACTGCTTGGTGCACACTTGCGCCGCGGCAAAAACCGCTCGCTTATCCGTATTTATATGTATGTCGACAATGCCAACAAGACCATCGTTATTGGCAAGATTGACGACCACGGGCCAGACCGCACCAGTTAATTCGGCATCTCATTGGCAACCTCGTAGCATCGGGTCATGACTTCACCGATTTACGCACTTTCCGATAGTTACATCGATCGCCTTGCCGTACTCGACCCAGGTGCTGCCACCTACATGGGTATCCCTGGTCACGATCACGAGATGACCGACTTCTCGCCCGAGGGTCACGATGCACGTGCGGCGCTTGATCACGATGTACTCGCGAAACTCAATGCGCTTGATGCTTCTGCCAATGCAGATCGATTGGCTGCAGGTGTACTGCGCGAGTCACTCGAGATGGGCACGCTCGAGTACGAGTCAAACGAACACCTTCGCTCCATTCGCGTGATCGCCGGCGATGTTGATGCAGGTCGCTCTATTTTTGACTTGATGCCAACCGATACGGCCGAGCAATGGTCGGTCATTGCAGAGCGCATGTCGCAAGTGCCACGTGCGTTTGCTGGTATGCGCCAATCATGGGCGCTTGGTGCACAACGCGGTGCGCTCGCGCAACGCCGACAAGTGCTTGCCTCGGCCGAACAACTTGGTGCTTGGGCCGGTCGCGGCACTGCTCCTGCATTTTTTGAACAGTTCGTTGAGGGCGCTGCTTCAGTTGCAGGTGCGCCGATCGAGCAACTGCGCACCGTGGCAAAAGCTGCGTCAAAGGCACTTGGTGAGACGTCTGACTATTTGCGCAATGAGTACGCGCCGATCGCGGATGCTCACGATGGTGTTGGAGCAGATCGCCATGCTCTCGCCCGACGCCGTTTTATGGGTATGAATGTCGAAGCCCGCGACGCCTACGAGTGGGGCTGGGGCGAAGTAGAGCGTCTCGACGCCGAGATGGCACGCGTGGCACAAGAAATCCAGCCAGGTGCATCGCTTGCGCAAGTTCGTCACCTGCTGGATACCGATCCTGCCCGTTCAATTGTTGGTGAAGATGGATTGCGCGATTGGTTGCAAGAAATCATGGATGACGCGATGAAATTCTTGATCGACGAAGACCACTTCTCAATTCCAAAATCAATTCAGCGAGTCGAAGCAATGATCTCCCCTCCTGGTGGTGCAGCGGCAATGTATTACACCGGGCCAAGTGAAGACTTAAGTCGTCCTGGCCGCACGTGGTATCCAACAAATGGTCGCACGGTATTTCCACGTTGGAGCGAACCAACGACTGCGTACCACGAAGGCGTGCCAGGCCATCACCTGCAAGTTGCAATCGCCACGATCAACTCTGAAAAGCTTTCGCGTTTTCAGCGCAATACATTTGTGTCTGGCCATGGAGAAGGTTGGGCTCTGTACGCAGAGCGATTGATGGACGAGTTTGGTTTCTTCGCCAATCCCGAATATCGCCTTGGATATTTGTATGCACAGGCATTTCGTGCTGCGCGCGTGGTCATCGACATCGGCATGCATTGTGGATTCACGATTCCCGCCTCGTGGCCGTGGCACCCAGGTGAGGCATGGACACCAGACCTGATGCTCGAATTCTTGAGTGCCCGTTCGTCAAGCGATGATGCGTTTAATCGCTCAGAGATCAACCGCTACTTGGGCTGGCCGGGTCAGGCTATTTCGTACAAACTTGGCGAGCGAGTGTGGCTTGATTTGCGTGATGATGCGCGCAAAAAGCACGGCTCGGCATTTGACTTGCGCAAGTGGCACGCACACGGGCTCGACTTGGGCAACCTTGGGCTTGACTTGCTCAAATCCGAAATGGCTCGCTTCTAGTTACGGAACAACGACAACTGATGTGCCAAGAGTGGCCCACTGATAGATGAACCGCGCATCTTGTGTACTTGAGCGCAAACATCCACTGCCATTAAATGCACCGAGATCATCGACGGTTTGCATTGGTTCACCGTTTCGGGTTGGTATCTCGTGAAAGCCAATGTTGCCACCGTTGCGTCCGATCGCAAACCGCGTCATGAAACGAAATGTAACGCCAGCGAACTCGGGGCTATACGACACGGGCGATTTACTAAAGACTCGATATGTTCCTTTGCCTGGCTGACCCAACATTCCCGAAACTAAAAATGTGCGAATCACTTCGTTGTCGGCATTGATGACCCATACGCGTTGTTGACGATTGGCGTACACGATGCGCCGACCGGTGCCCGATCTTGTTGGCACCGGTGCAACTTCTGCAACAACAGTCGTAGTAGTTGTTTCATCGCTTGACCCCGCACTTGCTGAAGCAACACTCGCATTACCCGCGAACGAGAGTGCGAGTACTAACGCCGCAAACACCCGCTTCATTGCGCCTCGGCCAAAATTGCTCGCGAAGCAGATGCTCCAATCCGGTTTGCTCCGGCTTCGATCATCGCAATTGCGTCGGCGTAGGTGCGAATTCCACCGCTTGCCTTCACCCCAATTGACGGACCAACAGTTTTTCTCATGAGTCGCACAGCATCAAGTGATGCGCCGCCAGATTTATGAAATCCTGTCGACGTTTTAACAAAGTTGGCGCCGCCCTGCACCGCTGCTGTGCACACACCGACAATCTGCGAATCACTCCACAGCGCAGACTCAATAATCACTTTAAGAATCACGCTCGACGGAATTGCGGCGCGAACTATCGCAACTTCACTGGTGACTGCAGCCCAATTGTTGGTGCTCACTAACGCCAAGTTGATCACCATGTCGATTTCTTGAGCACCACGGTCGCATGCTTGTTTGGCCTCGAGTGCTTTTGTCTCTGGGCTGTGAGCGCCAGAGGGAAAACCCACGACAACTGCTGTCTTAATCAACACTGGCAATGCACCCGCAGCAAGCGGCAAAAAGGATGGCGAGATACAGATTGCGCCCACTTGCAGTTCGACCGCTTCAGAGCACAATTGCGCGACATCGATCGGCGTCGCCTCAGGGGCAAGCAGTGTGTGATCAATCATTCGAGCAAGTTTGCGCGCTTCCATTACTTACACCCTATTGCCATGTGCGAGATGGGGGTATTGCAGACTACGGTTCTTGGCGACATGGCAACGTTGCGATTCAGTTTTGGCACAATGGGTTCGGGCAAGAGCACTCTTGCCTTGCAGATCCACCACAACATGTCGTCGCGTGGCGTGCCAGGTTTGCTGCTCACCAAACTTGATCGTGACGGTTCACAAGTAACAAGTCGATTGGGTGTGTCTGCACCGGCAATCGAAATGGCCCCAGGGCTCAATCTGTTTGAACTCGCAAAGTCACACATGCCAATCTCGTTCATTGTGTGTGACGAGGCACAGTTTTATTCAGTTGAGCAATGCGATCAACTCGCACAAATCGTTGATGAACTCAACGTTGATGTTTTTGCTTTTGGTCTGATCACCGATTTTCGCGGTTTGCTCTTTGAAGGAACGAGGCGCATGCTTGAGATTGCCGACCAACGTATCGAGATGCAAGTTGAAGCCAGATGTTGGTGCGGTGAACGCGCCAACAACAATGCTCGACTTGTCAATGGCAAGATTGTCTACGAAGGCGAAACTGTTGTTGTGGGAGACACCGATAAGACAATGAGCGAGCCACTCTTTGGTGACGAAGTGCGATACGAATTGCTGTGTCGCAAGCACTACATCGCTGGCGACATGGGGCCGGCTATTTCGTAGAGAGTTTGCGTACTGCGCGTAGGTGAACAACATGCATCACCACTACCACAGCACCAATACCGATCACATTGCCCACCAAGTCACTGGCTTGACGCGCACGCAGATCGGTAAACCACGGTTGAGCGATTTCTACAAATAACGTCCATACGGCCAAAGTCGCTACTGCCAACAGACGGATTTTATGCGTCGTGCACGCAAACATCACGAGCAGAGCACAAGTGCCCCAGATGACTGCGTGTAGGTCGGCATCACCAGCAGGTCTGTTGTTCATGACCGATGTTGTTGCATCGTGATTGACTCGCAGAAAAAATTCTACGATGTTGCTCCACCACTGAATCGCTGTGTCCGACCACATCAGAGCGGTTGCACAAATAACTGCAACGATTGCGACGATTTTGAGCAGTCGCTGCACAACTATCCCAAACGAATTGCGCGCTTCACCGGACGATCCCAACCAGGTTGTCCAGTTGGTTTTGGGCTGGGCCACAAACCCGGACCCATCTCGACCATGCCGTGATGCGCACCGTATTCACCAAGCAAATTCAAAAACGGATCAGCGGGAAACGCTTCGGCTCCACGAACACCAGTATTTTTCCAACTTCCATTGCTCAACAATTCGAGTGCAACCACTGGGCAGATTGCTGTTTGCCACAGCACAGCTTGCGAACCCCAGTCGCGCATTGTCGTCTCGTTATCGGCAACGTGATACAAATAAATCTCGCGGGGCTTGCCGTCATAGGTGCCGCGCACCCATGTGCCTGCACAGGTTTTTCCGTGCATCAAGTGACCAAGTTTTGCTGGGTTGGGCAACACTGCGGCCAACACATCGCGCGGCGATACCGAGACATCACCAACTCGTACATGTTCTTTGCTATCCAGTCCCAAATAGGCAAACGTCTTGAGCCAATCAATAAATTCGGCACCAAGGCTGTACTTAAAGGTGACACGCTTGCAGTCGATCTCGCGTGGAATGAGGAGTACTTCTTCGTGTTCTACGTTGACGCACTCGTATGGTCCGATACCAGCGGGAAAGTGAAACACTTCGGGTTCGCTAAAGCAGTCGGTGGTGTACAAACCGCGCTCTGCTTCCCACACGATTGGTGGATTGAGACATTCTTCGATCGTTGTCCAAATAGAAAATGTCGGTGCAAAATCAAGGCCGTCAATGGACAAGTTTGAGCCATCACGAACACCAATTTCGTCAATGGTGTCAAACAGGTTGTCTGCGGCATAGCGAGCAAACACGTCGCTGAGACCTGGTTCGACACCCATGCCAACGAGAGCCAAAATATTGCGCTCGCGCCACTTGGCGTCATCGTCCAGTTGGCTCTTTCCCAACGGCTCGCCCACTTCTTCATAAGGGTTTGTCGGGTGCGGTGCACTCAGGTTCATTGCCATATCGATGTAATTGCAATGCGAATCGTATGCAGCACCAAAAATTGCTTCGTTCATGCGTGGGTCGCATGCGTTTACGACAACGTCAGCTTTGACCTTGTGGATCAATGCAGAGATCGCGGTTCGATCACGGGCATCTATCTGCTCGGCAACAAACTTTGATCGGTCGTCGAGTAACGCAATTGCCTCTTCAGCCCGAGACAAAGAAATATCGGCGAGGATAAACGTTTTGAAGAACGATCGGGTCTCTGCAATAGATGCCATTGAGGCACCTACGCCACCTGCTCCGATTACCAAGATATTCATTACACACCAATTCGTTGAGCACACAACGTTGTTGTTGTGCGCATCTCTGTTGATGCAAGTCTACCGTTGAACTTTTGCGATCAGCCCTTAGAAAACGTTGAGTAAATCAACAACAAACACAAGTGTTTCGCCACCTTTAATCACTCCGCCTGCGCCGTGATCTCCGTATCCCAAGTGCGCCGGAATAGTAAGGCTCCGACGTCCGCCGACTTTCATACCAGCAACGCCCTGATCCCATCCGGCAATTACTTGTCCGTTGCCCAAACGAAATTCAAATGGCTCATTGCGATCCCATGACGCATCAAATTGCTTTCCATTGCTGTAGGCGACACCGACATAATGCACGGAGACGTTTTTGCCATTGAGTGCTTCTGCACCAGTCCCAACCGCAATGTCGTCAATGACGAGTTCGGTTGGTGCTGGTTGTTGTGGAATGGTGACTGAAGGCTTAGAAGTTGACATCGGAGCAGGCTACCAATCGAACTCTGAAACCAAAATGCAAAAGGCCCACCGATTTCTCGGTGAGCCTTTTACTCACTGGTGGCGGGGACAGGATTTGAACCTGTGACCTTCGGGTTATGAGCCCGACGAGCTACCGGACTGCTCCACCCCGCGTCGTAGAGGTTGTACGGTAGCGAGCGGGATGCCAGCTTGGCAACCTCGATACCAATACCGATACGGACAAACATCTCAATATGGCACTCTTTTCTCGAACCCCCAAGGCAAGCGCAAGTGACTTGGAGGCGCTACGCACAGAACTCGAGCAACTTCGCAGTGAATTGACGAAACGTACGAACGAACTTTCGATGATTGCTGCAGCAACGAACGGTCTTGATCAACGACTTGTTGTGATCGACACCCGACTCACCAACATGACATCGGAACTTTCTAATCAATTACACGAATTGGGCAACGAGATGCAATCGCTTGCTGAACAACAATCTGACCCAATGTCAACAGCCGCACTCGAGCAACTTCGTGTCAGCCAAATCCGCATTGCCAACGAGCAGGCA
>CAZHIN010000001.1:21293-80963 GCA_964532575.1 uncultured Acidimicrobium sp. | reverse complement strand
GTCAGTAGTTGCGTCGGCAGTCTCGTCTTGCAGCTGTTTTACAAAGTCGGCAAATTTCACATCGCGCAGTACTTCGCCACCGCGAGGATTCACTCCAACTGTTTCGTGTGCAACATCGTCGTCTCCAACAACCAACACATAAGGAATGCGCTCTAGTTTTGCTGAACGAATTCGTTTGCCCAACTGCTCATCGGCAACGCTCGTGTCAACCCTGAACCCCGCTCGCAGCAATTGTGCAACAAGTTTTGTTGCGTACGGCTCATGACCACTCGTTACAGGAAGCACTCGCACCTGCACCGGCGCAAGCCACGTTGGAAATGCCCCGCCGTAATGCTCGAGCAGTACACCAAAGAAGCGCTCCACCGACCCAAACAATGCGCGGTGCAACATGATCGGTTGATGACGACCGTTGTCCGAACCGATGTACTCCAACTTGAAGCGCTCGGGAAGATTGAAGTCACATTGAATTGTGCTCAATTGCCATTTGCGACCAATCGCATCGCGTACATCGATGTCAATCTTTGGACCATAAAAAGCAGCGTCACCCTCTTTGACCGAATAGTCAACTCCGTGTCGATGCAATGCTTCGCGCAATGCGGTTGTTGCCTTTTCCCAAATCTCGTCGCTGCCGACTGATTTTTCTGGGTCACGTGTTGAGAGTTTGAATTCAAAATCTTCAAAACCAAACTTACGCAACACCGAAATAACGAAATCGAGCAGCGAAGTGATCTCGTCTGCCATCTGATCTTCGGTACAAAAAATGTGACTATCGTCCTGAGTGAAACCGCGGATTCTTAACAACCCGTGCAATGTTCCGGCACGCTCGTAGCGGTACACAGTGCCCAGTTCAAAAAGTCGTAGTGGTAGTTCGCGATAACTGCGTTGTCGATCTCGATAGATCAAACAATGCATCGGGCAGTTCATTGGCTTCGGATAGTACGTGCCGTTGTCCATCTCCATCGGCGGATACATGCCGTCTTTATAAAAGTGCAAGTGACCAGACGTCTCGAACAGCTCTGCATTGGCGAGATGCGGCGTAAACACAAACTGGTAACCACCAGTTTGATGGCGGTGACGGCTGTAATCCTCCATCAACTTGCGCACAATGCCACCCTTCGGATGCCACACAGCAAGTCCACCACCAAGTTCGGATGGAAACGACAGCAAATCCATTTCGACCGCGAGTCGACGGTGATCGCGCTTTTCTGCTTCTGCCAATCGTGTGATGTGTTCTTCGAGAGCAGCCTTAGATTCCCATGCAGTGCCGTAGATACGTTGCAGCATGGGACCCTTTTCATTGCCACGCCAATATGCGCCGGCAACCTTCATTAAGGCAAAGTGTCCCAGTTTGCCCGTTGATGGCACGTGAGGCCCACGACACAAATCCACAAACGAATCGGTGTTGCGGTACACACTCACAATGTCGCCACCCTGCACTTCAGAGGCGTCCGCGCCATCGGCAGAACCGCTTGTAACACGCGTAATGATTTCGCACTTGTATGGCTGATCAGCGAACAACTCGAGTGCAGCCTTGGCCGACATCTCGGCACGAGTGAAGGCTTGATCAGCCTTGATGATCTCGCGCATCTTTTCGGTAATTGCAACAAGATCGGTGTCACTAAAAGTTTTGCCACCAGGCAATTCGAAGTCGTAGTAAAACCCGTCTTCAATTGCGGGACCAATAGTAAATTTGGCGCCCGCAAACAGTTGCACGACTGCTTGAGCCATGACGTGGGCTGTTGAGTGTCGCAACACATGGCGTCCGGCGTCACTCTCTGCCGTAATAATTGAAACCTTTGCGCCAGCCTGCAATGCAACAGTCAGATCGGTCTCTGCACCGTCAACGACCGCAGCAACCGCAGCCTTGGCCAAGCGAGAACCAATCCCCTGTGCAAGATCAGCCGAGGTTGCACCGACGGGCAACGATTTGCGAGTGCCGTCAGGAAGGCTGACTTCAATAGTTTCTACAGCACTCATCGTGCCCATCAGTCTAGTTTCTCAAGCCTGCTTGAAACGCCTCAAATTATTGATCTAACGAAGAGATTGACTCCAAGAAGGTTTGCTGCGTCGGATACGTTGACACCGTTTAATGCTGCAGCATCTATGTGCGCTATGGCGCGAGGCGTATCAAGGTCGTCGTCAAGGGCATCGCGCACAAGTCCAAGCAACTCACCTGCATCATTTGTTGTTCCACGAGCCCAGTTTGCAAGTCGCTCATTGTTGCGTGCAAACATCTGCTCATCCCATTCCCATTCAAATCGGTAATGGTGCTCAATCAGGCCAAGACGAATTACTCGTGGATCGAAACGGGTTCGAAGTTTGTCAACGAACACAAGGTTTCCCCGACTCTTCGACATCTTGTGGCCATCCATTGACACCATTGCGACATGCATCCAATGCTTGACAAAGAGCTCGCCCGTTGCAGCCTCTGATTGAGCACGTTCGCATTCGTGATGCGGAAAAATCAGATCACTTCCGCCACCGTGCAGGTCAATCGTTGTCCCCAACTCGCGCATTGCAAGTGCAGAACATTCAATGTGCCAACCTGGCCTGCCCGGTCCCCACAGTGTTTCCCATGATGGTTCGTCCACCGCCGAGGGGTGCCACAAAACAAAATCGAGCGGATGACGTTTATGCGGGTCTTCAATATTGCCGCCGCGTTCACGAGCTAGGTCAATCATCATGTCGTGCGAATAATGCGAGATCTCGCCAAACGTTTTCGACTGTGTGACGTCGAAATACACAGAACCACCAGACTGATACGCAAAGCCCTTGTCGATCACCATGCCGATAAAGCCACGGATATCGGAAATGGCCGACGATGCGCGCGGGGTTGAATACATCGGCAACACTCCGAGTGCTTCCATATCTGCCGTGAAGCGCGCTTCTTCACCTGCAGCCAAATCCAGATAATGCACACCCAACTCGCGAGCCTTCGCAAAGAGTGGGTCATCCACGTCGGTCACATTGCGCACGCATTTCACTTCGTGTCCCAAATCAATCAACCGTCGGATCAAGATGTCGTAGCTGACAAAAGTAAACGCATGACCAAGATGAGTTGCGTCATATGGGGTGATGCCGCAGGTATACATCAATACTGTTGGCCCTGGCACAAACGGAACAACGGTTTGTTGAGCGGTGTCGTACAGGCGCATTACAAAATTTTCAAATTTCGGCCACTCACCGGATCAACATCGGGAAGTCCGGTCATGCGGGGAGCAACGCGCGTCTTGTAGCGCACATTCATCTGCAACATCACGGCAGTAAACGCTTCGAGTGCAAGCGCATTAGACAACCGCCCAGTGTTCAGCGGTCGACAGCCAGGAATCTTTTCAACAATGTCACTCACGATTTCGATTGCTTCTGGATGGTCGGAACAAATCAACACATCGCTATCGACGTGATGATTGAGGTTGCCAAGTTCTTTTGCTGGCAAGTGCTGCAATGCTGCAACCACTTTGCTCAGCGGAATTTCGGCCTGAACGTGTGCGGCGATGCTTCCACGAGGAGGAACAAGTGGCTGAAATTCTTTGCCAACCTTGACCAGTGCATTTGCCATCGTGATCACGATCTTGCCCGCAAGTTGTTGTGCATACTCTCCAACAATTGTGGCGGTCGAATCCCATGGCGTTGCGACTACCACTAGATCGCACTTCACTGCGTCGGTGTTGTCACCGCCCTCAATGGTCAGTTTGTGGCTTGGCCACAGAGTCTGTAGCTCTTTGACCTTCTCGATTGACCGTGACTTGTCGCGTGATCCAATCACGACGTCATACCCAGCCACATTGAGGCGCAGTGCCAACCCACTACCTGCAGGCCCGGTACCACCAATGATTCCAATTTTCATGTAACGAGCCTGCCACAAACACCCCCCAACAACTACCGTTGACAGCATGGGAATTTTGACTGGCAAGAAAATAGTGGTCACAGGGGTTCTTACTGACGCGTCTTTGGCCTTTGGGGTCGCACAGTTGGCTCAGCGCGAAGGAGCCACCGTGCTCTTGACCGGCGCAGGCCGCGGACTTTCCATCACCGAACGCACCGCTCGCAAACTCGATACTCCTGCTGAAGTCATTGAGTTTGATGTGACAGTCGATGAACACGTCGAGACTGCACGTGCCGGCGCAAAGAAACACCTCGGAAGTGTTGACGGCGTACTCCACGCCATCGGGTTTGCACCTGCTGTGTGCCTAGGCGATGACTTCATGGCTGCAAAGTGGAACGATGTTGCCGTTGCCATGCAAATATCTGCCTACTCATTGAAAACACTTGCCGATGCTTTTGTACCGCTGATGTCGACAGGCGGAAGTTTTGTTGGACTTGATTTCGACAACACTGTTGCATGGCCTGCCTACAACTGGATGGGAGTCGCCAAAGCCGCTCTTGAATCCACAAGTCGTTACCTTGCCAAGGAATTGGGTGGTAAGAATATTCGCTGCAACCTCGTGGCTGCTGGACCAATCAAAACGATGGCCGCAAAATCGATTCCCGGATTTCAAACATTTGAGGATGTGTGGAGTGACCGCGCACCACTCGGATGGGGTGTCAACGACTCGACTGCTGTTGCACGCGCGTGCGTCGCACTGCTCTCGGATTGGTTTCCGGCCACTACCGCAGAAGTGATTCATGTGGATGGTGGCTATCACGCAATGGGCGTGTAGATGCGCAACTTTGCAAGGCGCATCGCCGCGCATGTATTGGTACTCACACTTGTTGCAATTTCGGCAACTGCGCTTCTCGTAACTTCTCACTCGAGCACAGCATTTGCTGCCGCTACCAACGACCCGTTACTCGATCAACAATGGGGGTTGAGTGCAATTGGTGCGCCATCGGTTTGGGGCATCACTCGCGGTGCTGGAATCATCGTTGCGGTAATTGACAGCGGCAGTGGGCCACACCCCGACCTCGACGCCAACCTCGATGCAGGCCGCACGATGTTTGGGTCGATTGACAGTGTTGGCGTCACCGACGTCGACAGTGCAGGCCACGGATCACACGTAGCAGGAATTATCGCCGCAGTTGCCGACAATGCAATCGGAGGGTCTGGTGTTGCTCCACAATCTCGCATCATGCCGATCAGAGTTCTCGACGCTCAGGGATCTGGTGATTCCAAAGATGTTTCAAAAGCAGTTCGCTTTGCTGCGGATAACGGTGCAAAGGTGATCAATCTTTCACTTGGTGGCACAACCGAGAGCAGCACGCTCACTGCTGCGATTCAATATGCAGTTGATCGCAATGTGCTCGTGGTGGCAGCTGCAGGAAACGGCGCCGCAGATTCGACACCTAAATGGCCTGCCGCTAGTGATCTCACATTGGCAGTGACTGCAGTTGATCGCAACAACAGTGTCACTTCATTTGATCAACGGGGTGACTACATCGACCTTGCCGCCCCTGGCACTTCTATCCTTTCCACTGCCGGCAACGACTACAAGTTTCAGAGCGGCACGAGTATGGCAGCAGCCTTCGTTACTGGTGCTGCAGCATTGCTTTTTGCGGCACAACCCTCTCTGAGCGCCGCCCAAGTGCGCGATATTTTGCAACGCACGGCCACCGACATCGGTAGTACTGGTCGCGATACAACATTTGGTTATGGCCTGATCAACTTGGTTGGGGCATTTGCCGAACTTGACGTGATGTTTCCAAAAACAATCACCGCATCACTCATCACCGAGGGTCATGTAGGTGCGCTTGCAGTAGGCGCCACGTCTACTTCGTCAACTACTGCCACAAGTCAATGGTATCGATGCACTGCACCTGGCGAAGCAACAAACACCAAACCAGAAAACTGCACTGCGATCACCAACGCAGTTGGCACGACATACCAATCAACAATCAAAGACTTGCGCAAGTTTCTTCGCTACTCAGTAACCATGACGAGTGGTGCCAACAATTCAATCCTGAGCACAATATTTTCGGCAACGACTCTCCCAGAATCTGGTGCATGGATTACAACTTCAACAATTTCATCCAAGACAAAAACCCCGCTCAGCGAGTTAGTTAAGAGCCCTTCACAAGGCAAGCGAACATTTACGATCGTTCATGGTTCGTGCAAGGTGCAACATTCTGCGTTCGTTGCATCTGCAGTGCCCGGTGCATGCACTCTCAAAATTTCAATTGCTGCAAAAGCACCCTTCCCTACTTTGGGATTCACCACCATCATCACTGTTTCGTAATATGCCAAATCGTCTCAGTTCGCAGATCAGTCCCTATCTTCGCCAACATCAGAACAATCCTGTTGATTGGTTTCCGTGGGGCGACGAGGCATTTGCACTCGCCCGCTCTACCGGCAAGCCAATACTGCTTTCGGTCGGCTACTCGGCATGTCACTGGTGCCATGTCATGGCACACGAGTGTTTTGAAGACGCCGAAACAGCGTCGATGATGAACGAATTGTTCGTAAACATCAAGGTTGATCGCGAAGAGCGACCCGATGTCGATGCAATTTACATGGACGCAGTGCAAGCCATGACGGGTCGTGGCGGTTGGCCGATGACCGTATTTTTAACGCCAGACGCCAAGCCATTTTATGGTGGCACGTATTTTCCCAAGCCAACATTTATTCAACTGATGAATGCCATTATTGACGCGTGGCACAACCGCCGCGACGACATTGAGAGCAATGTTGCAGCGCTAATGGAAAGCCTGAGTCGCACAAGTCGAATTACCAATAGCCCTGATGGCGATACACATGATGCGACTCGCAAATTCATTGGACCACAACATATTGACGCCGCAGTTGCTCAGATGCATCAAACCTTTGATGCCGACTGGGGTGGTTTTGGTTCTGCACCAAAGTTTCCGAGCACGATGAATCTTGATTTGCTCTTGCGCAAGTATCTCGACAACCCCGAGCCACAAACACTGCAGATACTCACCACCTCGCTCGATGCGATGGCTTCTGGAGGTATGTATGACCACCTAGGCGGAGGTTTTGCTCGATACAGCGTTGACGCCAAGTGGTTGGTGCCGCACTTTGAAAAAATGTTGTACGACCAAGCGTTGTTGGCTCGCATCTATTTGCACGCTGGCATCGCACTGAATGAGCCACGTTGGATTCAGGTTGCTTCCGAAACTCTTGACTACGTCTTGCGCGATCTGCGCCACCCGAACGGCGGCTTTTATTGTGCACAAGACGCAGACTCAATGGATGAGCATGGCCATTCGATTGAGGGGCATTTTTATGTCTGGTCAAAACAACAGATTGAACATGTTCTACCCAGCGACCTCCATGATGTTGCGCTTGACTGGTACGAAGTAACGGACAGCGGCAATTTCGAAGGAACAAACATCCTCAGCAGACTGCATCATCGCGGTGATCTATTGAGGAGCCCGCAGGTTGAGCGCGCACGAGAATTGTTGCTTGCAGCACGCAACACGCGCCCGTGGCCAGGATTAGACGACAAGGTTCTCACCGAGTGGAACGGAATGATGCTGGCAACACTCGCCGAGGCTGCTGCATTGTTGCAACGACCCGACTGGCTTGCTGCCGCCGTAAAAAACGGAGAATTTCTGATTGACCAACTGTGCCCAGGTGCTGAACTGACATCACCATCAACGGGCTTTCATCGCAGTTGGCACCAAGACGGAAGCCCTCGCGCACAGCATGCAGCACTTGCCAGTGATCTCGCACAACTCATCGATGGTTTTACACGGCTTGCCGAAGCAACTGGTCAGGCCAAATGGATTGATCGTGCGCGATCCGTTGCCGACACCTTGCTCGCCGACTACTGGGACACAGAGCATGGCGGTGTCTTCACCACCCCGCACAACGGAGAGCAATTAATTGTCCGACAAAAAGACTTGATGGACAACGCAACGCCGTCAGCCAACTCGACAGCAGCACTCTCGCTATATCGACTTGGTGCACTGACTGGCGATGAGCGCTATGCGCAACATGCCAATCAGATTTTGCAGTTGCTCTCAAACATCGTCAACAGCGCACCGACTGCATTTGGCAATTTACTGAACGCTGCTCACCTTCAACACAAGGGCGTGATTGAGGTGGTTATCACCGGAAATCGCCCCGATTTGGTGACGCAAGTACACACCCAATGGTTGCCTACCGTGGTGTGTGCGTGGGGCGAGCGTTATGACTCGCCCATTTGGCAAGACCGCAACGATGATCTCGCCTATGTCTGTCGGCAATACGCGTGTATGGCCCCAGCACATGATGCCAAAACATTTGCTCAGGCGTTACAGTCCGCTTTGTA
Source organism: uncultured Acidimicrobium sp. (assembly GCA_964532575.1). GTDB lineage: Bacteria > Actinomycetota > Acidimicrobiia > Acidimicrobiales > Ilumatobacteraceae > UBA3006. The sequence continues at coordinate 72,753 of CAZHIN010000001.1, read as the reverse complement.
GCGAGAACCCAATACTTCACCATCCGTTGAGGTGAATAATCTGTTCGGCATTGCGACGAGCCCGATCAGCGCTCACGCCTCGATGTTGTTGCACCTGCTCGCCGTCATCAGGCCAACCGAGCGCTATCGCGCCAATCAATTGCAACGTTTCAGGAACGAGCAGCCTCTTTCGCAACTGTTGCTCGCCATTAAATACCGCAAAAAATAATGCCCCCAACCCTGCGTCCTCAGCGGCAAGCAACATCGTCATTGCTGCAAACGAAGCGTCCACCGTCCAATACGGGGTTGGCCATGCATCGGCACTCGTACCCAAACCTGTGTGCGCTTTATCGTTCTCGGCATAGCGCTCTACATATGCCAAGGGATCAGCAAATACCAATGCAATTACTGGCGCGTCCAGCAACTGCTTCCAACGAAATCCTTCTCGCTTTTCAGTTGCAAGCGTGTCATCCCAAAACTTTGCTGTGTCGCTTGAGGTAATGATCACCACATGCCAGCCTTGCGTTTTGCCTGCCGACGGCGCACGAGATGCAAGATCAACAATCTGTGTGATCAACGCCGAGTCGACTGGCTGTTTTGAAAAGGCGCGAGTCATGCGCCGACCGCGTACAACGTCGGCGAACTGCAAAATTATCTGCTTAGTGTTTGCCGAGTTTGGCCAGCGACTCGGCCATTGTCCAACCATGCACAATTACGACGCCACTCTTGGCCTTGGTTGCTGTTGCAAACTGTGCAGCAACATCGGCATCAATTTTTTCTGGCTTCAACGTCTCGTGATCAAGAAAACCACTTTGACCATTGACCTTGACGGTAAAACTCTGGTCGTCATACGATGCCTCGACACCAAAGCGACGAGCCAAACGCTTACCCCACGCGCGCTCTTCACCAACGGCGCGGTGGTCTGGCCGAGGAATCATTTCAGTCAGCGACTTAAAAGCTTCGAGACCACTTGCCGACGCAAATCGTGAGCCGACAACAACGTCTTCGTCGGGAAACGCCATCAGTGCGCGGTGATATGCCTCGCCCATCAGACCCTTGAGAACCATGTCGAGCTTTCCAGACTTTGACGCTCATCATCCCCAACAACACGCAAGGCGTGCCGCCAATGCGCTCCAGTGTGGAGAAGGTAAAACCGTGAATCTTGCCGTCAATTCGAGCGCTTGTAAACAACACCCACTCGTCTTTGGCTTTCGAAACTGGGCCGATACCGAAGGCCCCACCCATTGCTGCCAACTCATCAAGTTCGGCATCGGTCAGAGACCCACAATCACGCGTCTCGACTACAACTGACATACCTACAGTCTGCCAGCAAAACTTCGGTTTCGGCAGGGGTCATCTATGCAATCGTTGCGGCGTCCCCAAATGATGCTCGTAGTTGGCCCATAACTCGATCAAGGTTGACCGTGTATTGCGCGCCAAGGCTTACTGCTTTGTCATCTGATAGATGCAGAAATACAGGTGCATCGCCAGGATGTTCTTTCAACACTGCCTGCAAATCGGCAATCAGTGTCTCGGTGATCGCGTGGGCATTGAATCTCAGGTGCAATGAGTCCTGCGAAGATCGCAAACCCTCCAAAACAATTATTTCGGTGGCCATAAATCCAATTTTTGTTTCATCGCGCGCGTCCATTCTGCCTCGCACCGAGATCAGCATGTCGTCGGCAAGTTGATGGCCATATTTCTCGAGCGTCTTAGGAAAAACAGTGACTTCAATAACGCCCTGTAAATCCTCCAACATAAATGTTGCCATCTGGTCACCTTTTTTGGTGTAACGCCGATTGACCTGATTGACAATGCCCCCGATTGTCATAAACGCGCCATCAGCAGATTCGAGTGCCTCTGGGATAGAACAATCAACTCGTCGGCGAAGGGCTCCCTCTATTCCCATGAGCGGATGATCTGATACATACAAACCGAGCATTTCTTTTTCAAATTTCAGTTGCTCTGATTTTTCAAAGTGCAAATCCGGAATCGACTGGCGCTCGCTAAACCCGCCTTCCGTGCCCTCCAGTTCACCAAAGAGGCTCATCACACCTTGGTCTTTTTCTGCGCGACGCTGCAATGTTGTATCGATGATCACCATGAACGACGCGAGTAATCCTTTGCGTGGGTGACCAAGTTTGTCAAATGCTCCAGCCTTGATGAGCGACTCAATTGCTCGCTTGTTGAGCACGTCTGTTGGCACTCGTTCGGCAAAGTCATAAAAAGACTCAAATGGTCCATGCGTGTTGCGGTGCTCAACGACTTTTGTCGCGAGACCTTCACCCACATTGCGAATAGCCGAGAGGCCAAACGTAATTTTGCGAACATCACCATCGAGCACTGGCTCAAAGTTGACACCAGAAAGATTGATATCGGGGGTCAGCACAACAATGTTGTTCATGCGCGCATCAGATAAATAGACGGCCGCTTTGTCGTAATTGGTCTTGACGCTGGTGAGCAAACACGCAAGGTACTCAACTGGAAAATGGGTTTTCAAATATGCAGTCTGATACGAGATCAGGCCGTAACCATATGCATGACTTTTTGCAAACGCATAGTCGGCAAACTTTTCGATCATGTCAAAAATAGTTGTACCCAATTCCTCGCCGTAGCCCAACTTGATACAACCCGCCTCAAACCCGGCGCGCTGTTCGGCCATAGCAACTTTGTCTTTTTTGCCACACGCTTTTCGCAATGTGTCTGCCTCGGCGAGCGAATACCCAGCAAACTTTTGCGCCACGCGCATCACGCTCTCTTGGTAGATCATCAACCCATAGGTATCGCCCAAGAGTTCGGCAGCATCGGGATGGAAATATTGGTTTTCTTTGCGCTTGTTTTTGTAGTCAGCAAAGTCGTTGTGCATGTTTTCGCCCATTGGTCCTGGGCGATACAAGGCAAGCACTGCAGAAAGATGCTCAAATGTCTCTGGCATCAATGACCGCAGCAAGGCACGCATCGGGGTGCTCTCGAGTTGAAAAACACCAATAGTGTCGCCGCGCGCAAGCAACTCAAACGTTGCTTTGTCGTCAATAGGCAGTTTGTCAACATCAAAGTTGCTCTCACGAAATTGGCGGATCATGGCCATTGCATCGCTGAGCACATCAAGGTTGCGCAAGCCCAAGATGTCCATTTTGAGTAGTCCAAGTGCCTCAACTCCGTGCATTTCAAACTGCGTCACCACCGGTGCATCTTGCGGGTTTTGACCCTGCTCAGGTTTGCGCTGAATCGGCAAATACTCGGTCAACTTCTCTTTTGTGATCACTACAGCAGCAGCATGAATGCCCACATTGCGCTTAAGCCCCTCGAGACCTCGAGCGACGTCAACAACTTCTTTCACTTCGCTGTCCGATTCATACAACGCTCGCAGTTCGGCGGCAGCGCGATATCCATCTTTGTGTTCGTCTTTCGGATCTGGCTCTAGACAAAACTTGAGAGGAGTGTCGCGGCCCATGATCACAGGTGGCATCAGTTTGGCAATCTTGTCGCCTACGAGATACGGCTTACCCAGCACGCGTGCTGCATCGCGAACAGCGTTGCGTGCTTTGATGGTGCCAAATGTGATGATCTGAGCAACGTGATCACGACCATATTTATCCGAGGCATATCGAATCATCTGGTCGCGATAACGCGAATCGAAGTCCATGTCAATGTCGGGCATCGTGACGCGACTTGGATTGAGAAATCTTTCAAACAACAAGTCATACTTGATCGGGTCTAGATCGGTGATGCGAAGGCAATACGCCACGGCACAACCTGCAGCCGAGCCACGACCAGGGCCCACGCGGATTGAATTGTGGCGCGCATAGCGAATCATGTCCCACACGATCAAAAAATAAGAACTGAAACCCATTTGCTCAATCGTTTGTAGTTCGAAATTGAGGCGCTCAGTCACTGCCGATGGAAGCTTTTCACCCCATCGCTCTTTGGCCCCTTGAAGCGCTAGGTGATGGAGATATTCACCGTCTGTTGTAAACCCGGCTGGCAACTCAAAGTTTGGAAGCACGGGGTTTCCAAACTCGATTTCGATATTGGCGCGCTCGGCGATCCACAGTGTGTTGCTGCATGACTCGGGAATATCACGAAATAGCCATTGCATTTCTTGTGCGCTCTTCAAATAATGTTCGGCACCTTCGAACTTGAACCGGTTTGGGTCTGACATTGTGCAGCCCGTTTGCACACACAACAATGCGTCATGGGCCGCATGGTCTTCGCGATGCGTGTAGTGGGTGTCGTTTGTAGCAAGCAAAGGAGCACCAATCTTGCGCGACAGTTCAATCAGGAGTGGATTGGTGCGCTTTTGTTCCGCAAGTCCGTGATCTTGCACTTCAATAAAAAAATTATCTTTGCCGAAAATGTCTTGCAGTCTGCCCGCGCATTCGTGCGCTCCCGCAATGTCGCCCTTCATCAACCGCTGCAACACGTGTCCGCCTAGACATCCGCTTGTCGCAATCAAACCTTCGTGGTGTTCGTGCAGCAATTCCCAGTCAATGCGCGGTTGGTAGTAGTAACCCTCCAAAAATGCACGGCTCGACAACTGAATTAAATTTTTATAGCCAACATTGTTTTCTGCCAGCAGCGTGAGGTGGTAGTACACCTTGCCACCCGACTCTGTTTCGCCACCCGAGTCATCAATTCTGCCCCGCCGAGATGGACGCTCGGAGCGGTGCTCGTGAGCCATGTATGCCTCTGTGCCAATAATCGGCTTGATACCTTGCTCTTTGCACTGCCGATAAAAATCGAGAGTTCCATACATGTTGCCGTGATCGGTCATACCCAAGGCAGGTTGACCGTCGGCAACTGCCGCCGCTACTAATTCGTCAAGTCGCGACGCGCCGTCCAACATCGAAAACTCGGTGTGGACATGCAAGTGGGTAAACGAGTCTCCCACTGGAATCCCCTTTCGTGTTTCGTCCGATGATTGTGGCCAAAAAGCCGCGTTGGAGAGGAGAGATTATCAGTGGGGTGTTTGCCCGTGGTGCTTACTCGTGATTTTCGCCAACCTCAAGTACGACTGGCTAGAGATACGTGCCCGGGCGGTCCGCTATTTCTGGGGAGGTGGATCCACCAGGACCACTGGGCAATTGGCGCATTTGATTGAGTTGCTGATTTGCAGCCAATTGCTGTGCAAACAATGTGGCCTGAATTCCGTGAAACAGACCTTCGAGCCAACCAACAAGTTGGGCTTTGGCAACACGCAATTCACTGTCGGATGGAGTTACTCCATCGCGAAATGGCAGCGACAGCATCCGCAACTCTTCAGCCAAGTCGGGAGAGAGGGCTTCCGTCAATTCAACAATTGACCGCTCATAAATCTCGGCGAGACGCTCTCGCGCTGGTCCATCCATTGTCATCGAATGCACTTCATCGAGCAACTGTTTGATCATCGACCCGATGCGCATCACCTTCGCTGGCGCAGTCACTGTTTCATTCGGTATTGCTTCCGGATTTACTCCTGGTAGTTCGCCCGGTCCGTCATCTATTACTTCAGTCATGATTGCATTATCTCACGCTTGACATGCAGTTGCCAACAGCGGAACATGCATTTCTGCTGCTGTCAGCGAACCATGTCGACAAACCAGTTGATACGGGCCAGTGTCATTTGGCTCATGAAAACTCACGTCTTCAAACGGCACCAGAGCAACATCGCCGAGTCGCTTGCGCGCAACGTCTGTCACACGCGGACCAAACCAGCCGTTGTCAATCGTCTCGTCGCGAGTGACGACCCATGCGACATCGCCGTAAAGATCCTTGGCAGTTGCAAACAGCGACTGCGTTGCACCATTGCGCGCGTGTAGCCAACGAAACCTGCCCTCGCCCGACTGATAGGCCACGTGATCTAATAATTCTCGCGGTGGCGTGATCGATGCATCACCAATGTGCACCTGACCGTGATCGGCAGTCACGATCAACACACTCCCAGGCGTGAGTTGGTTCTGCACATCTGCCACCAAGCGGTCTGCCTGACGAAGTTCTGCGTTGTAGTACTCGCCAAAGCCACGCTCGTGAGCAATTTTGTCAACACCGTCGTAATAGGCGTAAATAAATTTTTGATCTGCGCGCAACAACTGCCCCACCTGCACTGCAATACTCGACGACGATCGCCATCCCATCGGTCGTGAGCCCCGAAGGTGCGCTTCAGTAAATGCAGAACCTTCAAGTTCTGCTTTGCTCAACACTGGCACTGACGCTCCCATAAACGGAGGGCACGGTTGCACCATCTCTGGTGGATAGGTCGTGCGCAGATCACCCTTCTCATCGCCCCAACGCAACATCTGCATCACATGGCGCCCCATGTCCATGCGATACCCCATGAGACCGTGTTCACCTGGTGTCAAACCCGTTGCGATTGACGTCAACGCCGTCACTGTTGTTGATGGAGCAACGGTCGTGATCATTCCACCCTGCATTGACGCGAGAGTTGGTGCATGCACAATGTTGCTTTGTAACTGATGCCAGCCAAGACCATCGATAACAAGCAATACAACTTGGTTTGCACCCTGCACTACCTGAGGCATCCACGCAGGCACCGTGTCAGTACCCCGCGGCCCGAGCAGGCTTGGAATAATGCTGGAGATGCAACCTCTCGAATACTGAGGAAGCGTTGGATCTGACACGCGATCTACACTACAACCGTGCGTGTATCTACTCGGGGCGACTACGCATGTCGCGCTCTATTGTCTCTTGCCCTCCACGAAGGTGAGCCAGGCCCAACTTCGGTGCGTGACATTGCTACGCGCACCGCACTTCCACAGCCTTACCTTGAGCAGATTCTTTTAGTGCTCAAGGGTGCAGGACTCGTCAAATCCAAACGCGGTGTTGGTGGTGGATACACGCTTGCTCGACCACCAGAAGAAATTTTGCTCTCACAAATAATTGCTGCTGCAGACGGACCGATCAGTCTTGGCGATTTTGGAAAACCACACCAAGACGGTTCTTGCGACCACGAAGGTCATTGTGTGTTGCTGGCTATTTGGAATGTTGCCGGCGAACATATGCGTGAACACCTCGACGATTACACGTTGGCCAAAATCGCTTCGGCTGCAAAAGGCACATCGCCTTGGCCACAGCTACATCACTAAATCAATTGCTGATAGTGCATTTAGCTACAACGTGCAAGCAATGCTTTCATGTCGTCGGGCATGTCGGCTTCAAACGACATTGATTGTGCGCTCACCGGATGCACGAATGCTAATTGCGCAGCGTGCAGCATTGGGCGTGGTGCCGACAGCGAACTGCGCGCACCACCGTATGTTGAGTCACCGACGACAGGATGGCCAATCGATTCGAGATGAACTCTGATTTGGTGCGTTCTGCCAGTTTCTAGATTGCATTCGACCAATGAGCTCGGCAACGGCAGATCAAACTTCTTCTTCACTTCAAAACGCGTTCGCGCAGCCTTGCCATCAACAACAACACCCATGCGCGTCGGATCTTTCTGATCTCGACCGATGGGAGCATCGATAGTTCCCGACAAAACAGTTGGGTGCCCCCACACAAGTGCCAAATACGTGCGCTTGACTTCGCGCTTCGACAACGCCTCGACCAACGCCTCGTAGGCCACCTGCGTTTTTGCCATCACCATCAGCCCTGTAGTGCCAGCATCCAACCGATGCACAACGCCAGGACGCAGTGGATCGCCAGCAGATGCCATTTCGGGAAACAGAGCAAGTGCGCCGTTGACCATGGTGCCGGTGGGATTGCCAGCACCCGGATGAACAACGAGGCCCGCGCGCTTGTTGATCACCACGACATCAGCGTCTTCGTAGACAACATCCAAGATCACGGTTGCATCGGCAGTTGGCAACTCTTTTTTTGGCAGCAATGCAGTGTCAATCACGATTGACTGACCTTCAGCAATCTTGGTCTTGCCCGTCTCGGCACGCACGCCGTCGACCACCACTCCACCGGCCACGATGAGCGACGCCGCAGAGGCACGACTGACATCGGCAATCAATGCAACGATGCGATCCAAACGTTGGTCATTGAGCGCTGCAGGAATAATTTCGTTCAGCACTAGTGGACATCCGTTCGATTGACTTGAGAGTTGTACTTCATCATTGCCACAATCATTGTCGCGGCTCCGATCATGATTGCCATGTCAGCAACGTTAAAAACTGGCCACCATTGAAAATCTATGAAGTCGATAACAGCCCCACGCATCCAACCCGACCCACGAAACAGGCGATCGACAATGTTTCCGATTGCCCCACCAATAATCAAACCCGTTGCCACGCGTGTGAGGGCATTGTCGGCTCTGCGCAACGAGAGCAGCAACAACACCACAACGACCAAGCCGATGACTCCAATTATCGGACCGATGCCAGTGCCTCGTGAAAACGCCATTCCTCGGTTGTATGTCAGATTGAACTGCATCGTCCAAACCACATGAATCACGCGACCATCGGCAAGATCTCGAAGTGCCCAAGCCTTGAGCGACTGATCTAACAACACGACGAATGCCGATATCAACAGACTCAAGCGCGTTGCTCTCACCATAAATCGGCTGCCCGACTGCGGGTCATGAATTGGTTCTGGATTGGCGTCGATCATCGACGGCCGATGCCACCGACACGCTCAAGAACCGACTCGGTGGTTTCCGGAATCGCCTTGAGACGCTCGCGCGGAATCGCCAGACCGCTGTGCACCGAATAGCCGTACTCACCTGTCTTGATTCGCTCGAGTGCGGCATCCAATTCTTCAACAATCTGCCTCGCCTGTGCCGAGAGCATCAGATCGCGAGAGCGCTCAACAACCATGGTGTCGCCTTCGCCGCCCTCTTCGTCAAATTGCACATCGCCCATTTCCACGTCTTGAATGAGCGAGTTGGCCTCGTCGTCAAGTCGCAGAGCCTGGCGCAAGAGCACAGCCTTCTTTTCCAGCATCATCTCGCGTTGACCAGCCAGGAACTTCAGATCAAAATCTTTTGTCGCCTGAATACCGTCGGCAAATTCGGTCTTGATGATCGGTGGACGTGGTGGAGGCTCTGGTTTGCGCTTAGCGCGCAGAGCGGCCTCGCGTGCTGCCTCTTTTTCTGCGATCAACGCAAGTCGAGCAGCTTCTTTTTCTTCTCGGAGACGAATCTTCTCGGCTTCTTTGGCAAGTTTGAGAGCCAACTTTTCTGCAGCGACACGCGCCTTTTCCTTAGCAGCCTCTTTGGCTGCAATGGCCTTCATCTTTTGCTGTAATGCCAAATCTTTTTTGCGTTGAGCAGCAATTTTTTTGCGCTCAATTTCTTTTTCTCGCATCGCCTTCTTGCGTGCCGCATCAGCGGCTTTTTTGGCAGCAAGCTTCTTTGCCAACTCGGCCTTCTTCAGTGCTTGTGCTTTCTGCGCTGCTAGTTTTTTCTGCGCGGCAGTTTTCTTTGCCAGTTCAGCTTTCTTCTTGGCTAGAGCCTTTTGTGCAGCGATCTTTTTGGCGGCTGCATTTTTTTTAGCCAGATCGGCTTTCTTCTTGGCTAGAGCCTTTTGTGCGGATTTCTTCTTGGCTTGAGCCTTTTTCATGGCTAGAGCCTTTTTCTTAGCCAGATCGGCTTTCTTCTTGGCTAGAGCCTTTTTCTTTGCTGATGCTGATGGCATATTTCCCTCTCGAACTTGGCGCTTTACCGTACTTGATCGACACCTATATGGACGGGATTCCCGTCCAAATCTCCAGTTGGCTCGAGGCCTGAAACCCACTCAATCCGCTGTGCCAGGGTCTCAGAAGCGATATATGTCTCAAATTGGGAAACTTGCGACTGCAGCAACGCCGACAATCCCAGAGTGAGCACAATGCGATCGGAAACCGCCAACCCTGCTTCTCGCCGAGCCTGTTGCACCATTCGCACAATGTCTCGAGCAGCGCCCTCGGCCAACAATGCTTCGGTCAATTCAATATCGAGCAACACAATTCCCTGACCGTCAGCCAAGGCTGCACTTGCTACCGAGTCGGTGTCACCAACAGCGGCCACCAATTTCACCTGAAACTCATGTGGCTCGAGTGCAACGCCGCCGGCGATCACCTCGTCACCATTTATCGACCAATCACCTTTCTTCACCGCCACAATCACTTTTTGCGTGTTTGCGCCAAGGCGAGGCCCGAGCGCAGCAGGAATTAATTGCAATTCATGCTTGGCTACTTTTCCAAGTTCGGTTGTCAGCGTCACGTGATGCACGTTGACTTCATCGGTGATGATTGAGACGAAAGATTGCAATGCATTGGCCAGTGGCGAAGCAACAGTAAGTTCGGCAAGTGGCAGACGCACACGGCGCGAGTGCACTTTGCGCAACGACAACGTTGTCGAACATACATCGCGCACTTGATCCATCACCACTTCTAGTTGGTTGTCAGATGGCACGATGCTCGCGTCAGGCCAATCCTCAAGGTGCACGCTTCTCTCGCCCGTGAGTTCTTTATAAATCTTTTCTGTTGTTAATGGCAGCAGCGGCGCGGCAATGCGCGTAAGCACGTGCAACACCGTGTGCAATGTGTCAATCGCATCTTTGTCGCCTTTCCAAAAACGATCGCGACTGCGACGTATGTACCAGTTGGTCAACACATCCAAAAACGATCGCACTTGCTGACACGCACTAAAAATGTCGTATTGGTCCATTGACACGGTTGTGTCTTCAATCAAACGCTTCAATTTCGAAAACACGTATCTGTCCATCACGTTTGTCGAGTCGTAGCGCACTTCTCCAGTCATTGACTCTGCGTTGGCATAGAGCGATAAAAAATACCAGCTGTTCCACAATGGCAGCATCACCTGTCGCACAGTGTCGCGAATACCCTCTTCGGTCACTGCAAAATCTGATCCACGCAAAATTGAAGACGAAAGCAGATACCAACGCATTGCATCAGCGCCATAGGTATCGAACACATTCATCGGGTCTGGATAGTTGCGCAGACTCTTTGACATCTTCGCACCATCGTCACCTAACACAATTCCGTGGCTGACACATGTTGAAAAAGCGGGACGATCAAACAACGCTGTAGCCAACACGTGCAACGTGTAGAACCAGCCACGCGTCTGACCGATGTATTCAACAATGAAGTCGCCTGGATAGTGCTGATCAAACCATTCCTGATTTTCAAATGGATAATGCACTTGCGCAAACGGCATTGATCCGCTCTCAAACCAACAGTCGAGCACTTCGGGCACTCTGCGCATCATTGACTTGCCTGTTGGGTCGTCCGGGTTCGCACGCACCAAGTCATCAACAACAGGACGATGCAGTTCGGTCACCGTGACACCAAAATCGCGCTCAAGTTCGGCAAGACTGCCATACACATCGATGCGCGGATAGGCAGGGTCATCGCTGCGCCACACCGGAATTGGTGAACCCCAAAAGCGGTTGCGACTAATTGTCCAATCGCGCGCGTTCTCGAGCCACTTACCAAAACTTCCGTGTTGCAGGTGCTCGGGCACCCACGTGATCTGCTCATTCAATGCAACCATGCGCTCTTTTACAGCCGTCACATTGACAAACCACGAGCTCACCGCTTTATAGATCAGCGGCTTTCCGGTACGCCAACAATGTGGATAAGCGTGGTCGTATGTTTCGTGACGCAACACCACTGCGCGTGATTTCAGTTCGCGAATAATCAACGGGTTGGCATCAAACACCAACATCCCTTGAAAGTCGGGCACTTCGCTCGTAAATAATCCGCGACTGTCAACCGGCACCACAAGCCCAATACCGTTTTCACTGCACACGCGTTGGTCGTCTTCGCCAAAGCCCGGCGCAAGATGCACAACTCCAGTGCCATCCTCGGTTGTTACAAAATCTCCTGCGATCACCCGAAACGCGCCAGGCTGATCGGCAAAGTACGAGAACATCGGCGTGTATGTGCGACCGACTAATGCCGATCCAAGCACGGTGTCAAGCACCTCGGCGCCTTCTAATTCCTTTTCATATGCACCAAGTCGTGCTTCGGCCAACAGGTACACAGTTCCGTTATGACGCACTCGCACATAACTCACATCAGGAGCAACCGCAAGTGCAAGGTTGCTCGGCAATGTCCACGGCGTCGTCGTCCACGCCAACAACGATTCGCCAGTTTCAAGTACAAATGCAACGGTCAATGCCGGGTCTTGCACCTGCTTGTAGGCATCGTCCATCCGCGTTTCGGTATTGGATAATGGCGTCTCGAGTGCCCACGAATATGGCAACACACGAAACCCTTCGTAAATCAAACCCTTGTCCCACAGTGTCTTAAATGCCCACATCACACTTTCCATTTACGACACCTCGAGAGTTTTGTAATCCATAGCAAAGTCAACCCACCTGGCCTGACGCGTTACATATCGCTCCCAGTCGCTGGTGTAGCGCAGCACCGACTCTTTGCAGTACTGATTAAATTTGTCGATACCAAAATCGGTGATCGCTTGTCGGCCAGAAATTTCTAATTGACGCTCTGCTTCTGCCTCGGCTGGCAACCCGTGGCAATCCCATCCGAAACGACGCTCGACTCGCTTGCCCTGCATCGTTTGATATCGGGGAACCGCATCTTTAACAAACCCGGTGAGCAAGTGACCATAGTGTGGCAAGCCGTTGGCAAACGGCGGCCCATCATAAAAGACATATTCGTTCTCACCATTTTTGCCAGCGTCACGTTGATCGATGGACGCCTGAAAGGTGCCGTCAGCAGCCCAGAAAGCGAGCGTCTCGTTTTCGAGTGCCGGAAAGTTCGGTTGAGGATCAACCTTTGGATATGTCACGGTGCGTCATTGTAAAGGCAAATGCGTGCTACTGGCTTGATGCCTAGCAGCGAAGCAACATGCCTTGCACAACGATCTGTAAAAACAGCAACACCACAAGGGGCGAAAGATCAAGTGGACCAGCAAGGGGCAATGCTCGCCTAACTGGCAGTAGCACCGGATCGGTCAGCATCATCACAACTCGCACAACCTGACCAAGTGGCCCGTTTGGGTTGGCTGGAAACCACGAAAGAATCACTCGTCCGATAATCAGGTACGTGTAGAGACCTACAAGAGAGCAAAGAATTTCAGTCACGAATAACGCGCGTGCCACGAGGTGTGAGCAAAAATACACCTGGTGCAATCTTTTCCATTTTGCCTTCGATGCCATACGTCATTCCACTTGCAAAATCAATTAAACGTCGCGCGATTTCCGAATCTGCTGCGCCGATATTCATCGCAACAGGCTGTCCAGACCTGAGCAAATCTGCAATATCTTTTGCTTGGTCGTAGCGAGTCGGACGAATAGCAACTGGTTCAGCAGTTGTCTGTGTCAATTTGCGCACAGTGCCCCCGGTGCTTGCGCCAGTGCTTGGTCGCAGTTGCACGCTTGAGTCATCGCGTTGGGCTTGGGCGCGCTGCGATGTTGCACGGGTTGGACGAGGACGTGGTGCCTCTTCGTAATCATCATCCACTTCGTCTTCGTAGTCATCATCAAATTGCTGTGGTTGTGGACGCCGCACAGTTGACGCACCACGTGGACCGCGAGCAGCCGGACGCTCTACCGCAATGGAAGCGTCGTAGTCGTCATAGGCGTCATCTGGTCCGAGACCGAGATAGTCCATTGCGCGTCGAAACATTGACATCAGATAAAGGTTACAACAACTGACTAGTTCGATTGTGGACGTTGGCCAAATAGCGCTGTTCCCACCCTCACCAAGGTCGACCCCTCTTCAATCGCAATTTCCACGTCTGCCGTCATCCCCATTGACAATTGGGCGACCCCAAGGTCGGTCGCCATCTGCTTGAGCAAACGAAATGCAATACGTGTCTTTATTGGATCCATATCAGTTGGGCCAACCGTCATCAATCCGCTCACTGTGAGTCCCCCCTCACGGGCTTGACGAGCCAGAGCCTCTACCTCGGTCGGATCACATCCACCCTTCCCATTTTCTCTGGTGGTATTGACTTGCAACAGTATTTCGCATCGACCGCCAGAGTTGCGTGCCTGTTGGCGTTTGGCCAGTTCGGTCACAACCGAAGCCCGATCCACCGACTGCCACACATCAACAATCTCAAACAACGACTTAATTTTGTTGGTTTGCAATTGCCCAATGAAATGCACAGGCAATCTGTCTGGTCGTGCAACCAAGTGCGATTTGGCAATCAGTTCCTGCGCGTAGTTTTCGCCGACGGCCTCACACCCCGCAAATTTTGCATCGTTCCACGCATCAACGCCGAAGTTTTTTGTAACAGCCACAATGCCAACATCGATACCCCCAGCACGCGCAATTCGTTCGCGCAACTCGGCAACACGCGCCGCAATTTGTATCTGGTTCACAAGACTTCGCTGGCAAGCGTGCCAACCACAGCGATTGCTACTTTAAAAAGTCTGGTACGTCAAAGCCGTCGGATGAATCGCGCAATGGGTCTTCACCCGAGCCGAACAACTCTTTGATTCGGCTACCGCGCTGTTCGCCCCGCGCATCACGACCGTCACCACGAACAGTAGATCGTGTCGCTCCCAAATCGGAGCGATCAAAACCGGCTGCGATCACTGTCACTTGTACTTCGTCTTCAAGTTCGTCGTTGATCACCGTGCCAAAAATAATGTTTGCATCCTGATGAGCAACAGCGTGCACGATCTCGGCTGCGGCATTGAGTTCGAACAAGCCCATGTCGGATGGGCCAGTGATGTTGAGCAAAATTCCACGCGCTCCCTCAATGGACGACTCGAGCAATGGCGAGTTGATTGCAGCAGTAGCGGCCGCAATTGCACGGTTGTCGCCCTTGGCTTTGCCTGTTCCCATCAGGGCAGTACCAGCATTTGTCAAGATCATTTTGACGTCTGCAAAGTCGGTATTGATCAGTCCTGGCGTCGTGATCAAGTTGGTAATACCCGCAACGCCTTGCAACAGCACCTCGTCGGCGCGCTTAAAGGCATCGAGCAAACTCGTCTTTTCAGTGGCAACTGACAACAATCTTTCGTTCGGAATAATGATCAGAGTGTCAACTTTGTCGCGCAACTTAGCGATACCGGCTTCGGCTTGCATGGCACGCCGACGACCTTCAAAACCAAATGGGCGTGTGACGATGCCAACAGTTAAAGCACCAGCAGCGCGAGCGATCTCGGCAATGATTGGCGCTGCACCAGTTCCGGTACCACCACCTTCGCCAGCGGTAATGAATACCATGTCTGCGCCACTGACGATCTCTTCAATGTCGCTGCGACTTGCCTCTGCGGCATCTTGACCAATTGCTGGGTCACTACCTGCTCCGAGACCGCGTGTAATTTCGCGACCAATATCGATCTTGAAATCGGCATCGCTCATCAACAATGCCTGTGCATCGGTGTTTACCGCCACAAATTCGACGCCTCGCAAATTGGAGTCGATCATGCGATTAATGGCGTTAACGCCAGCCCCGCCCACTCCAATTACTTTGATAACCGCCAAAAAGTTTTGTGGTGCACCAGCCATTGTGAACTCCTCCTACGAAGCGTTGGTGACAACGATAACTGCTGCATCACAAACGCCAGTTCCTATGTTGGGTACAGGCTAGTTGATCGTTCAGGCTGGCTGTGATCAAGACCTGTCAGCCCGGACTACACAGTTATGACTGCACCACTGGGGTCCCCGTAGAGACATCGATGCTGATGATTGAATTGACATCTTGACGGCGCAGTAAAACCACCACATTGACGAGTTTGTTGCGCATATCAACAGGAGCCCCAAAGTTGATAACAGTGCCATTTTTGAGGGTCATCGTAATCTGCTCAGACCCTGCCACTCCAAGATGTTTGACCATTGGCGCAAGTTCGCTTGGCAATGACATCGCCAGTTGGCCAGCCGCCCGGTAGCCAGCAGCCGAGCTCGCCCCCGCCGTCAAATTGGGTCCTGTCCCCTCAATCCACATGTACTGGGTTGGTCGACCTTCAACAACACTGAGCACCAGTCCATCTTCATCAATCACGCGTGCCCGATTGTCGACGCCAAGAAACCACGCCACAGGAATGCGCTCGTTGATCTGGATCAATACCCGACTTGGCAAACTTGTCGAGATCCGCGCCGACTTTACCCACGGGTCGCTCTCCAATCTCTCGCGAGCAGTATTCGTATCAACTGTCAATACCGACTTGCCCTTGAGCGAGTCGGAAACACTTCGCACCAATGCAGCATCTGCATATTTCGCGCCCTCAACTTGCACGGTTCTTACTGCAACGAGTGGCGACGCCAAAACAACGAGTACAACACCAACAAAAACAACGAAACCCAAAACTGCCAGTACAAAACGCTTGCGCTTATTGCCACCCACCAGCTTGCCCTTGAGCAAATTTTGTATTTTGCGCGATTTACTTCCATCACTCCATCGCGTACCAACGATAATTTCGGCATCCTGATCTTGTGCTACATCATCATCAGTGATCAGAACGCGCACCGAAGTCGGGGCTTGATGAACCGATTGCGAAGCAGTGTCCGATGGAAAATCACTTTCCGATGGATTACGAAAGTCCTCGTCAATAATCACTACACGACTAGGTGCGCTCGTTGACGTGCCCGCGTGCGTCTTGTCTGACGTCTCGAGTGGCATCATTACTTCTCTGGTTTTTATGTCGGTTACTGAAGCAATCACCGGTTGCTCTTGTGTTGTAGATGTCTCATCACTGAACACCGCGCTCAACTCATCAAGCACTTCTGTTGGCACATCTAGCGGGTCTTGAAAATCGGGAGACGACAAGATCGAGATTGGAATTGATGTGTCTGAAACAATCGATGTACTTGAGTTGCGATCAAAAATATGTTCGAGCCGCACTGTTGCCACGCTTGTATCCGATTCGCTGGTCAGTACATCGATCAGCGTTGGATCCATCGCAGCATCAAAACCTGCAAGTCGAATCTCGCTTCGCAAGTCGTACCCCGTTGAGTCTTTGACCC
This sequence comes from uncultured Acidimicrobium sp., assembly GCA_964532575.1. Lineage (GTDB taxonomy): Bacteria > Actinomycetota > Acidimicrobiia > Acidimicrobiales > Ilumatobacteraceae > UBA3006. The sequence continues at coordinate 55,941 of CAZHIN010000001.1, read as the reverse complement.
GACGACGAATTTCTGCCATTACCTGCACTACATCCGATGCCAAACCGCCTTCATCTGCTTGAATAAAGTTGGCATGCTTCTCCGAGACATGTGCCGATCCAATGCGAAATCCACGCATCCCAATCTGATCGATCAATGCACCTGCAGAAACCTCGCCAGGCACTGGATTAACGAACACCGATCCAGCATTTTGACCACCGGGTTGATTTTCTCTGCGCCACTTGACGATCTCTGACAACTGATTTTCTGCAGCCTGGCGATCGGACGCCCAAGCCAAATTGAGTGTCGCCGACAAGACCACGTGATGATCGGCGATTGCCGAACCTCTAAACCTCAGACCAAGATCCACGGCATCCACATGAGCTTCAACACCCCGCAACAGATGAAAAATTCGGGCCGAAACAAGTGACGAAGCCATGTCCGAGCCATGACCGCCAGCATTCATGCGCACTGCACCGCCAATCGTGCCCGGAACACCAACGCCCCATTCAAAACCTGTCAATCCGCGGTGAACACTTTGGCGAGCGGCTACGGGCAACGGTACCGATCCACCAAACAGCGCAATTGGCTCAACAACAATTCCGTCCTGATCGTCGTCGTGCGGGTCGGGCAGATCGATGTATTCCAAAAAGCTGCCAAAAGTAATTGCCAAACCTTGAAACCCAGTGTCGGCAATCAACATGTTGCTTCCTCGCCCAATAACCAAGAGCGGCAGATCAACCTGTGCCAACACTGCGCTGATCGCCTCGAGATCATCCAACGATTCAACATGCACGTGTAGCGCAGCGTTGCCGCCCACCCGGTAAGTCGTAAATTGTGCGAGCGACACATTGGTGCGGGCACGTTTTGCCAACAATTCTGTTGCAAGTTGCACCTCTGCAGCGGTTGCAGGACGCTTGGATAATCGAGGAGTGTTCATCGCGCTATTACTTGCGCACTTTGCTGGTGCGATTGTTCTGTCGCATCAACATCACTTCGTTCGGAAGTTGAGCAACGTCACCACAGCCCATCGAAATACACAGGTCGCCGCTGATCAGTGACGTAGCCAGGAAACTCACAAGTTCTTTCCGTTGCGCGATCCATTCAATGTTCTTGTCTGGATGATTGATCTTGACTGCATCGACAACAAGTTTGCCAGTTACGCCAGGTATGGGAGTGGTACCCGACGAATAGATGTCAGTAACTACAACCACATCCGCATCCGCAAAAGCATCTGCATAAGCAGCAGACATCACGCTCATCCGATTAAAACGATTGGGTTGAAAGACAGCGACCACCCGACGCCAAGTATCAGTTGCATCACGCGCCCCACGCAACACCGCAATAATCTCGTTTGGCAGATGCGCATAGTCATCTACAAATGTCACTCCATCATCAACACCCCGCACATCGAAGCGTCGAGCGACACCGCGAAAACTACTCAACGCTTGAGAGGCAACCCCAAAAGCAACACCCAACTCCATTGCCATTGCAAGAGCCGCCGTGGCATTGAGCACGTTGTGCTCGCCCCGCAATGGAACCGTGACTGACCCTGCAGCAACACGATCACGTACTGAACCAGCAGGTCGCAACTCAATATCAAAATGACTTGCGCCATCTGCGAGCACCACATTGATTGCGCGTACATCGCAATTATCGCCCATGCCATAGGTGCAACACGCAAGAGACGCCGCAATTCGTTCGCACACTGCGTCATCGGCGCACAGCACCTTTGGCCCAGCAATCTTGTGCAAATACTCTTCAAAGCTCGCAACAATTTTGTCAAAAGTTTCAAAATGATCAAGGTGATCAACATCAATATTGGTCAAAATAGTTGCGTGCAGCGGCAACGCCAAGTGCGTCGAATCGCTTTCGTCTGCTTCAACCACAAGTATCTTTCCATTGCGCCAGCCAGCACCTAACTCGAGACCATGTACGTCACCGCCAATCACAAAACTTGGGTGTTGTCCGGCAACAGCCAAGATGTGCATCAACATTGCTGAAGTTGTTGTCTTGCCATGGGTGCCAGCCACCGCAACCGACTGCTTGAGAGCACAAATTGCGCTCAGCATGTTGGCTCGGCTCAGTACAGGTATCGACTGCGCTGTTGCGGCAACGAGTTCAATATTGTTCGCGGGAATAGCTGTTGAGGCAGTCACTGCTTCACAGTTTGTGACGGCGGCAGCGTCGTGTCCGACAAAAATACTGACGCCAAGTGCGCGCAAACGATCGAGCACGCCAGATTCATGAATGTCGCTTCCCGATACCTGATGACCCATTTCGCACAACACCTGAGCGATGGCATTCATGCCAGGCCCGCCGATGCCAACGACATGAATACGGCGCGGCCTGCTCAGATCAAAAAATGGACCGACACCCATCACACTGATGCCCTTGCTACTGCATCAACCACTGATGCGAGAGAACACTTGCGATGCACATCACCAAGGTTTCTCGCTTCGCGCGCAATCTGTTCGCGTTTTGCATCATCGCTCAGCAAATCGCCGATCAGTTGCAAAAAGCCTTCATTGCTCAGTTGCGCTTCTTCATGCAACACTGCACCGCCGGTGTCACTCAACGACCTCGCGTTGATGAGCTGATGATTTTCCGCCGCATCTTTCCATGGCACCAATATCGAAGCAATTCCCACAGTCGCAATTTCGGCCACTGTTGACGCCCCAGCCCGCGCCACCACCAAATCTGCTGCTGCATAGACATCGCACATTTGGTCGCTATAGGCAATGCGTTTGTAGATCATCGCGCCGTCATTTCGTTTGAGCACACTCGGCAAACGCTGATCATCCATATACCGAGATCCGGCAATGTGTAGCACCGCAACATTTGCAAGCCTCGCAGTCTCCAACTGCAGAACAAGACTCTCGGTTGCGCTGTTTAACACCGCAGATCCAAGCGATCCGCCCATCACGACTACAAGTTTTACGTCAGCGCCAAATCCGAGGCGAGTTCGAGCAGCAACACGACCAGCATCTCGATTGAGCATTCGCAACTCGGAGCGCACTGGAGCACCGGTGAGTTGTGCACGGCGCAACGTGCTTGGCATGTGGGCCACCGCAACTGCCGATGCATACCTGGCCTGCATCTTTGTAGCCAAACCGGGCTTGCTGTCATACGAACACGTGACAACCGGAATGTTGAGATGGCGAGCCGCACGACAAATAGGAACACTCACATAGCCGCCCACCGAAACAACTACTCGCGGTCTGTTTTGAACTAAAAACTGTGTTGCCATTTGAGTCGCGCGCATCATGGTGGGCAGCATTCGCAGATTGCGCTTGATCTTGGCAAAACTCACACCGCGTTGAAATCCGTCAACGCTCAAAAATACACACGCAATGCCAGTCGGCGGAACTAACGATGTTTCAACACCGCGATCAGAGCCAACGAAAACGAGTGTTTCAGAGCCGTGTCCTGCTTCGATCAACAGTTCAACAATCGCCAGGGCGGGAATTACGTGACCACTTGTTGCGCCCCCCGTAATAACGGCATAAGTCGTAGGGGCAGGGGCAACCATGGCTCTACTTCATATTACGTGCAACGTTGAGCAAAAGCCCAGAGGCTGCCATCACCATAAACAGAGAGCTTCCTCCGTACGAAATAAATGGCAATGTCAAACCTGTAACAGGAAGCGCCCCGATGACCCCACCAATATTGATCGTCGCCTGAATGCACAACCACGTTGTGATGCCGCCTGCAAGCACTGCACCAAACGGATCTCGCGCGCGTAATGCAACCTGAATACCAAGCAATGCAAGAGCCAAAAATAGTCCAATGACCATTGTCGATCCGATCAGTCCAAATTCTTCAGCAACAATTGCAAAAATAAAATCGCTGTGCGCTAGCGGAACATAACCCCATTTTCCAGTTCCTCGACCTGCACCTACGCCGGTAATGCCACCATTAGAGATGCTCAAAATGGATTGCCATACCTGATACGCAGAGTGACCCTTATTTGCCTCTAGATCAAGAAAAGACAAGAAGCGTTGTTGCATCCGCGAGCTCGCAGAAATAGCAACAACTGAACCCAACACTGTGAGTGCGCCTATCGAGCCAATCAACCGCATCGGCGTGCCGGCGATAAACATGGTTGACAAGATCACGCAAGTAAACACAATTGCGGCACCGAAGTCTTTTTGAATCATGCACAGCAGCACTGATACACACCACACCGTCACAATCGGCACGAATGTTCTCTGCACATTTTCAATCTCTTTGCGACGACGCCCAAGAACACTTGCGCAATACAGCAACACTGCTACCTTCAAAATTTCTGATGGCTGAAAACGAACAGGTCCAATCTCGGCCCAAGCACGTGCTCCGTTGATCGTTACACCAATAGGAGAAAACGGCAACATCATCAAAAAAACTGAGGCAGCAAGCACATACTTCACCATCATGTGCCAGATGTGATACGGCATTCGGTAGGTAACCAACAATGCAAAGAATCCACAAACAGACCAGGCCAGTTGCTTGCGAAACATGTACCACGCCGATCCACCATTGTTAATCGACACGATTGAAGAGGACGACAACACCATGATCAGACCAAATACAACGAGCACCGTGATCACTGCCACAATTCCGTAATACACCCGACTCGGAGCATCGGTCGCAAGTCGACTTGCCTGAGCCTTTCCAGATTTGTTGAGTACAGCGCGGCGTCTCTCGGCTGGGGTGAGTTGCGTATCTGCAGGGATCGTTGCCATATGTACCTCGCCTAGTTGCCTTGTAGTTGATTGAACTTCGTCATTTCACGCACACATCGCCTGAAGTCATCGCCACGTTCCATGTAATTGTTATACCAGTCGTAGCTAGTGCACGCAGGTGATAGCAAGACAACGTCTCCACTCGTTGCAAGTTTGTGTGCATGCGCCACCGCTTCCTTCATCGATGTTGCATGCATCACTCGACACACATCAGTAAATGCTTTTTCGATTTCCATCGCATCATCCCCTATTGCCACCACCGCTTTGATGCGTTGAGGCTGAGCAGCAAGAAGCGCGAGATCAAGACCCTTGTTACGGCCCCCCGCGATTAACACAATGTTGTCAAACGAATTAATCGCTACGGCCGAAGCATGTGGACTTGTCGCTTTCGAATCGTTAAACCACCTCACTCCAGCAATCGTTTCAACAAACTCAATTCGGTGCGGCGCATTTTCAAACTCGCCAAGCGCGTGCGCAACATGGCTTGGTTCAACCAATCCACTCTCGATTGCAATTGCTGCCGCGGCAAGCGCATTAGTGATGTCATGTGGCATCGCGCGCTTCATGTCGGCAATGTTCATGATCGAACCGTGCGGTGAATTGAGCCGTCCATCTTGTGCGTGATAATCACCGTGAGTTGCACCAAATGTGACCGTGCGTGCCGTGCTCTGTTGCGCAACTAGCAAAATTTGCGCATCATCAACTGGCGCAACCGCTACGTCGCCGGCCCTTGTATGCGCCCACAATTGTGCTTTTGCAGATGCATAACTGTGCATGTCGGAGTGCCAGTCGAGATGATCTGGTGCAAAATTAAGCCACACCGACGCACGGGTTCGGAAGTTTTCGATATTTGCCAGCCGAAAACTTGAACACTCAACGGCAAACACCTGAGTGTCGGTATTGAGCGCTGCAATTAGCGGCGTCTCGGTGTTGCCGACCGCCATGCTCTTGTGACCTGCTGCATACAACATTGCTGCCGTCATCAACGTGGTGGTTGTCTTACCGTCGGTGCCCGTAATTCCGAGCATCGGACGTGGGCCACCAGTGCGCTGTTCTTCAAAGTTGTAGGCCAACTCAAGTTCAGATGAGATCGTGATTCCCATTTGCCTCGCCGCCGCGATCACATAATGATTTTCTGCAACACCAGGCGCTGGCGCAAGGCGACTGACGCGCTGCAGTGCACTCTTAATCGCAGCCTCATGTGCAGTTTCCAACAGTTCGCAATGCAGCAGCCGCGCAAAGGCTCGATGCTCTTCTGTGGTTTGATCGTCGGCAAGAATCACTGTCAATCCTCGTTCGTGTAGTGCTTGTGCAACGGCCATTCCTGCTACACCAAGACCAAACACCAACGTTGTTTGTTGCACCGTCAACGCAAACCAGCCTGACGCGTAAAGTCGGCAATGAAAATCGCAACTGCAGTTGCCACACATATTCCGGAAATAATCCAAAAACGAATAATCACCGTTGTTTCAGGCCAACCACTTAACTCAAAATGATGATGGATCGGCGACATCTTGAACAAACGACGCTTGCGACCAGAGGCCTTGAACACACCCATCTGTACGGCAACCGAACCAGCCTCAATCACGTTGATTCCACACACGATTGGTAACAGCAAATGAGTGTTGGTTGTGACCGCGAGCATGCCCAATGCTGCACCGAGGCCAAGCGCACCAACGTCTCCCATAAAGATTCTGGCTGGCGCTGCATTCCACCACAAAAATCCTGCGCACGCACCTGCTAGTGCAGCCGACAACACTGCCAGATCGAGCGGGTTGACAATGTCGTAAATACGCGGGTTACGAAACGCCCAATAGGCAATCACGGTAAACGCCAAGAAACCAAACAGTGCAGAACCCGCGGCCAACCCGTCTAAACCATCTGTCACGTTGACAGCGTTTGTCGTGCTCCACACCATGACGGCAGTCCACACAATAAAGATAGGTCCAGTGATATCCCAACCAGGGCTCGTTGCTCGCGTGAACGAAATAGTTTCGACAACACCGGTTGTGCTCGACAACAGCCACAGCAACAACAGCGTGATACCAAATGTGATCCAACCTTTTTTCTTCCAAAAAATTCCACGATTATGTTGGCGACGCACTTTCAAGAAGTCATCAAGAAACCCAATCGCACCAAGCACAAAAACGGTGAGCCAGATAATTGCGGCCTGATCAGAAAATGGCAGACCCGCCCGCACATGCGCGACGGTCCAACCAATCGCTCCCGCAAACAATATGGCGATACCGCCCATAGTTGGGGTGCCCTGCTTGCCCATCTGATGCACTGGCCCGTGATCCTCTGCGCCAAGAATTGGCTGACCTTTGCCCAGTCGAGCAAAGACCACCATCAACGCTCGCGTGCCTATCAGTGACACGATCATGCCGATTGAACCTGCAATGAAAATTGGAATCACGAGAGCGCACCTATCAGTTCGTTGGCAACTTGTGCATCATTAAATGGCAGCACCTGATTGCCAATGGTTTGGGTTGTTTCATGACCCTTGCCAGCGATGATCACGACATCACCCTTTCTGGCTGTCATTAATGCCAATTCTATTGCAGATCGTCGATCCAACTCGACACTTACATGCGATCGGCCCACTTCATTATCGATCCCAGAAGTAATCTGCTGAGCGATGTCAGAGGGTTCTTCTGACCGAGGATTGTCTGATGTAACAATGACACGGTCGGCACCAAGTGCTGCGACCTTGCCCATCATCGCACGCTTTGTTGTGTCGCGATCGCCACCACAGCCAAACACCAAAATTATTTTTCCTCCTTGCGAGATCACTTCTCTCGTGCTCTCCAACACACGACTGAGCGCATCCGGAGTGTGTGCGTAGTCAACAATCACATCAAACGGAATGTTGGTAGATACCGATTGATACCGACCAGCAACCGTTCCTGCAGCAGCCAGTCCTGCAATGATGTCGACAACGTCGACTCCAAGACTGGCTGCCACAGTGGCGGCAGCAAGCGAATTTGCAACATTAAATTTTCCACCAAGGGCAACCTGCACGGTCTTGTTGTGCCAAACATACGAATGACTAGTGGGAGTTACCTCAACCTTGTCTACATCGCTCAACCCAAAACTTACGGTGTCAATTTCCACTGCATCCAGCAGCAATTGCCCATGCACATCATCACGATTCACGATTGCCAAGTTTGCAAACCGTCGGTCAAACAGTGTTGCCTTTGCCGCAAAATATTGTTCAAGCGTTTTATGAAAATCCAAATGCTCGGGCGAAAGATTAAGAAACACCACAGCAGCAAATTGCGTCCCCACAATGCGTTGCAAAGCAAGTGCATGCGAAGTCACTTCCATCACCACAGCCCCAACTCCGGCGTTGGCTGCTAGCCACAAATTTCTTTGCAAATCGCACGATTCTGGTGTCGTTCTCGCTCCCGAGAGAGTTCCGAATACTTCAGTTTTTATACCCTGCTGACGAAAGATCGCGCCCAACAGATGCGCAGTTGTCGTTTTGCCGTTTGTGCCTGTAATACCCACAACACGCATCTTTGTACTTGGATAATCGTAAAAAGCCGCCGCAATCTCGCCCATTGCGCGACGACTATCACTCACGATTACCTGTGGGCAATCGATGGACAATGCACGCTCTACCAACAATGCGACTGCACCTGCATTCAGTGCCTCTTCAGCAAAATCATGTCCGTCGGTGCTGTCACCCACCACACAGCAATACAACGCGCCACGCCCTACTTGTTTTGAATCATTGGTGATGTCGTTGACCAATACATCAAGCGAGCCAACCGAGGTGTACATCACACCCGGCAGCTGCCCGACAAATGTTGATTCGAGCAGTGCGCCAAGCGCTACAGGCGCGACCGTATTCGTCGTCGCCTTCATCACTAGTGCGCTGGCCCCAACTCGGCAGGGCGTTGTTTTGGACAACCCATGTCTGTTGCTGCGGGACGAATATCAAGTTCATTGATCAGTACTTGAGCGATATTTGCAAACACTGGCGCAGCCGCCGTGCCACCGAAGCGATCGCGCGATGCAGGATCTGGTTCGTCGATCGACACCAACACGGTGAAGCGTGGATTTTCTGCTGGCAAGAATCCAACAAATGATGCGAAGTATGCGCGAGATCCATCGTCCTTCACATATGTGCCGTTGTCTTGGCGCTTGTACCCCGTGCCAGTTTTACCGGCCACGGTCATTCCATTCACCTTTGCGAGCGACGCAGTTCCAAAACACACGACGTCACTCATCAGCGAGCGCATTGTTGCCGCCACTTCTGGTTTGATCACCGTATGGGTGGCAGAAGGCGCAGTTGGCTGATTGATGCCGTTTAGGTCGATTACCGAATTTACAAGACGAGGCGCTACATAGACACCATTATTGGCAACCACATTGACACCTGCAATTAACTGCAGTGCACTTGCCGAATAACCATAGCCATAGGCTGTCGTAATTTTTTCAGTTCCTCGCAACTGATCAAACGGTTTCAATAACCCTTTGCTCTCGCCCGGGTAATTGACGTCAGTCTTGGTACCGAACCCATACTCGTGCAGATAGTTATAGAGCGTCTCGGCCGGCATCGTTTGTGCAATTTGCACGGTGCCAAGGTTTGACGAATCGACGATGATCTTGCGCACGGTCATTGCTTCAAGTCCGTGTGGAAACGCATCGGTAATCGAGTGCACCCATTGAGTTCCTTCGTTGAATGACTGCTTACCTGGAACCTTGAATACCGAGTTGGGTTCAACCGTCCCTTCGTTGAGTGCAGCAGAGATACTGAATACTTTTGCTACCGATCCTGGCTCATACGCATCAACTGCTGCGAAGTTGCCAGAGTCTGCGGTATACGTGCCATCGGTATTTTTGCGAATAGTTGACATCGCATAAATTTCGCCAGTCGTCGAGTCCATCACGATCGCAGCACCTCCGCGAGCATTGAGACGGGTGATCTGTTGGGTAACAATTGCATCTACCTGAAACTGAATGTTGCGATCAATCGTTGTCACTAAATCTTGACCCGGTACTGCAACCTGACTGGCATCATCCCCAGTCGGTATCGATTGCCCCTTGCTATTGACTTCGCGCACGGTTCGGCCATCAACACCGCCCAGCAACTCATCAAACTGCTCTTCCAGACCAGAGATACCCACCCCGTCAATATCGGTGCGGCCAACAAGAGCACGCAAGCCATCGGACGTGAGCGTTCGGCTTTGCTCGGCATACGACGAGATTCCAGCAAGACCGAGCCCGGTCAGAGCATCCGAAACTTCTTTGCTTGCCTGTCGTGCGATATAGACAAAACTTGAAGCCGTATTTTGCAATTTGCTCGCCAACACCAACTCATCTTCAGGCGACAATCCCAACACACCAGCGATGGCATGTGCAGTCGCGACTGGGTCAACAATAATTCGAGGATCAGCGAAAACGGTGCGTGTAGGCACTGGAAGCGCCAGCTCGAGTCCGTTTCGATCGAGGATCGAACCACGCTCTGCGAAGTCAGTTGAAATTCGAGTTCGTTGACTCACGCTTGCGTCGCGATATCCACTTGCACCAACTGTTTGCAGGTACGAAACGCGAACAAGCATCGTGATCAACAACAGCGAAACGAACACATACATGGCAACAAGTCGAAAGCGAATTTTGCCACCTTGCAGATTGGTGTAGAAGGAAGTGACCGAAGTTCGAGCGCGCTCCCGCACCACATCGGCAGCAGTGTGGCTTTTTCGTGCTTGCTGTCGAGAGTTTTGTCGAGATTTTTGTCGTGGCTGCACACGTGTCGTAGGCACTCGCCCACCGCGACCGCCGGCTACGACGCTCATGGTTTGACCTGCACCTGTTGCATCTTCGCGAGTGGCGCAAGCAGATCAACACGCGACAACGCAGATGGTTCAGCAATCTGCGGATCCATCAACCCTGTTGCAATCACAACCTGTGCAACGACATCTTGTGGAACCTCAACAAAGCGTGATCCGAGACCTTGCGACATGCCTTGCAATCCGGCTTGCGTGCGCAAATACTCTGGTGCGAGCAATCCTGCTCGCTGCTGGCGAAGTTGATCCTGATACAACTTTGCCAAGCGCAGTTCGCTCGACACATGATCCAACTTCAACTGTTGTTCGGCAATCACTGCTTGAAACCCGATAGCGATACTCATCAAAAGAAACAGGCCAACAGCACCTGCCGCAAAAAGTCGAAGCGTTCGGCGCGTGGCCTGAGGAACGAGAGTGAGATGGCGCTCAGGGGGTGTCGACTGAACTCGACGTCGACCAGGTTGTGGCCTCCGCTCAACTGCAATCGCTAGCGCCATCTCAACTACTCACTTTCTCTATAACCCGCAACCGTGCCGAAGCAGCTCGTGGGTTTTGTTCGATCTCTTGTGCACTCGGACGCTCGCTCACTCGCACTTTGCGCACGAGTTTGTGCAATGGCGATGCGTGGTGGTGATACGGCGATGCCACTATCTGCACCATCGGGTTTGACTCAGCGTCCTTAAAGGCCTGCTTAACGATGCGATCTTCTCCTGAGTGATACGACAACACAGCAATGCGCCCACCAGGACTCGTTGCTCGAATCGCTTGATTGAGAGCGTGGGGCAAAATATCGAGCTCCTTATTTACCTCAATGCGAATGGCTTGAAAACTGCGCTTTGCCGGATGCCCGCCGGTGCGTCGTGCTGGTGCAGGTATTGCCCCCGCAATAATCTCGGCCAATTGCACCGTGTCGGTAATTGGTCGCGCAGCAATAATCGCCTTGCTAATTCGATACGCAAATCGCTCATCGGCATTGTTGCGCAGCACATGCGTCAGTTGTTCGACGTCGTACGAATTAACAACATCCGATGCGGTGAGCTGCTGCAATGTGTCCATTCGCATATCAAGTGGTCCTGCATTGCGATACGAAAAACCACGCTCAGCCATGTCGAGTTGCGGCGACGAAACACCAAGATCAAACAGCGCTCCAGCAATTTCGGTAATGCTGTTGCGCTCAAGCATCGCAGCCATCTCGTCGAAACGCCCCTGCTCGATCAGCAAGCGTTCGCCAACTTGTGCATCTTGCTTCGTCAATTTGCGGCCATGCTCAATTGCAACTGGATCTTGATCGATGCCAAGCACTCGCATCCACGGATACGCATTGAGCAAGCGAACTGTGTGACCCGCACCGCCCAATGTTGCATCCACAACCACGCCGTGTGGAACCGGCGCAAACACTTCAACGATTTCCGCAGCCATCACTGGCGCGTGACCGAACGAAGTCAAACTGTTTACTGGATTGTTTACGAGTTTTGGCATAAGAGTTTGTTCACGAGTGAAAAACCTGTGCGCAACTTTTCAAAACCTGTGCTTCGCTCTTCAGCAGTCCCCCGGCTTGCGGTGCCGCCGGGATGTCTCCCCGCGCGTACGAGATAGAAGCGGGCGGAGTTGATGCTGTCTACCTTGCTCACCGGAAGACTGCTGAAGAGCGAAACCTTGTGGAGTGGTCTCGAACTTGCTACACGTTTCGTTGGTTCGTGACTTGTCTCCCTTCGCGAGGTTTCTCTATTGACCAGTGCCCGCAATTTGCTGCAGGCCTTCGTCGCTGATGCGCTGATGGCGCGTTGGATCCCAAATTTCTGCACGATCGAATGAGCCGCTGACAACGACTCGCGAATTAAGAGTGAGGCCTGCGTATTCGCGCAAAATTTCATCGATATTGATGCGGCCTTGCGCATCCACAACAACTTCAAAGGTGTTACTCGCAAGCGCACGCTGCTGATTGCGATCCATCTCGCCCGAGCGCACTTTCTCGACTGCGTCCTTGGCGACTGCCTCAAATGCCTCTGCCGTCAAGATGTCAACGCACTTGTCGCGCCCAATCGAAAGGTAACAACGGGGTTCTAAACGGGGACGAAATGAAGCAGGCAATCCAAGCCGACCCTTTGGGTCCAACTGACGCTCATGCACCCCTACAAACACTGTGGCCTCCGCTGCCGCTTTGTACTTCTTGCTTTTCTTGCTTTCCTTGCTGCCACTGGGTTTGAGCCATCGCTCCAACCAAGTGGCTTTAGATTATCCCCACTTTCCCCCACTTACAAGCATTATCCCCCACTTTTCTCCACTTTTTTAGGAGGCCTCACGAAGGGCAAAAAAAGCCACGGCAGGGCAGCCATGTTTCTGAGTATCAAGCCGAGGCTGTGCTCGGAGAAGTAGCTGAGTGCGCGGTAGACGCTGTGTTAAACGCGAGCTATTTGAGCCATGAAAGCAGTCAGTACGTCGCTTGCGGTCATGCCGCTCGCGATCTGGCTGAGTGGCATCACGCTGTGCTCGAGATTTGCTTGCATTTCAGCACGCGCCGCTTTGGGGTCACGTAACAATTGTCCAAACTGCAGCGCCATCTCAGGTCCCCACTGCAAATACATCGTGCATTGAAAACGCGCTAGGTCTTGGGTGCGTCTTTGGCTAATGCCTACGATCTTCGCAGCGTTATTAGCGCTCTCGCCCGCCAGCACTTCTCCCGGACCAGCGCCAGAAAAACACACCAAGTCGCCATACTCACCCCGCACCAGATCTTGTCGATGCACATGTGCCGATATGTTTCGACCAGGCGCGAGTGACTCGATCGTCGCGAGCCACACATCACCTAACCACCACGACGCTCGCCCAACATCGTCAATCCAAAGAGGATCACCTTTGGGAATCACCACATCTAGCCACACCTGCTTGCCGGGCACAAGGAACACCATTGCGCCACCACTGCGACGACGCACTATTTCTACGTTCGCCGATGCGCACGCATCTAGATGTAATTCGGCTTCAGTTTGGCGTGATCCCAACACAATCGCCGTGCCGGTGATGTCCACATTCCAGACGCTTCGTTCTGCGACAAGAGTGCGACTGTGTTGCTCTGACGCTGTCGTGCGCACATGTACAACATTCCAAGTTGACTCAGGATGCAGCGGCAAGATACTGCTTCCACTCGTCGGGCACACGTCCCACCGACACAGTGATCCACGCCAATTCGCGCGGTGCAAGAGGCTGTGACTCCAGCAGCATTCCTGCCTCTTCAGGAGTTCTGTCGCGCTTGCGCAAGTTGCACGGGCGACATGCAGCCGTCACATTTTCCCAAATATGCATACCCCCGCGCGAGCGTGGCATCACATGATCAATCGAGTCAGCGACTCCGCCGCAATATTGACAGCGGTGATCATCTCGAGCAAACACCGCACGGCGAGAGAGCGCTGTGCGACGATGATACGGAACCTTGACCATGTAGCGCAGTCGAATCACGAGCGGACCAGGAATACTCATTGTCTCCGAATGGATTTGCGTTCCATCGTCTTCAATGATCTCGGCTTTCTCCGACAACACTAAACACACAGCGCGTCGCGCTGAGACAACACTCAGCGGCTCGTATGTTGCATTTAATACCAGCGCGCTTCGCATCAGTTAAATCTTTCGAAGTCGTCGACGCATCGACGTGCCGGTACTGTGCCAATCTTTTGACCACTCCAAATAATCAATAATGTCGGCAATCTCTGGCTGGTCTGCGCCGTAACCATATTGGGTGCTCATTCGAAAATCGATATATGCGCGAGGAGGCATAGGCAGATGCGATCCACTGCGCCACCACTGTCGTGGCACCAAATGCTTGGCCGAGCGAAGTGCACTCACCCACAGGCTGGGCCGCACGACCACAGCGCCAACAAGCTTTATGTATGTGCGGCCAACCAACATCAGATCAGCCTGGCTTTGGTTCCTTGGGTAGACCCAACACCATCTCGCCGATGATATTGCGCTGTACCTGAGACGAGCCCGCGTAAATTGTTCCGGCGCGTGCATTCAAAAATGTCATTGCCCAACTCATCGAATCGTTTGGCGCACCAGCATCGTCGGTTGAAAACGAACTTGAAGGTTTGCGCCCAGTCGGAGCCATCGCATCCATTCCTAAAATATCTACGCCCAATTCAGTAACGATCTTGTGGTATTCGCTCCAGTACAACTTAAAGATTGCACCGTCAGGCCCAGGGTGATGTCCGGCCAAAAACTTTGTCAGCGTGCGCATTCCTAGATAACGCATTACTTGCACTTTTGAAAAGCACCATGCCAACTTTTGGCGAATACGTGGGTCATTGTTGACACCGCGATCTTTTGCCAGTTGCAACAACCGATCAAACTCGGCTTCAAATGCAATCGGCGCAATTGATGCTGCAGCACCGCGCTCAAAACCAAGCAGTCCCATTGCAACTGCCCAACCATTATTGACACCGCCAACAACATTTTCTTTTGGCACCACTGCGTCGGTGTAAAACACTTCGTTAAATTCGCTCTCACCCGACAGCATCTTGATTGGTCGTACTAAGACCCCTGGTTGTCTCATATCGACGAGCAAAAACGAGATGCCCTTGTGTTTAGGAGCATCGGGGTCTGTTCGTGCCAGCGTAAAAATATGATCGGCAAGATGTCCGGCCGAAGTCCAAATCTTTTGTCCGTTCAATATCCATTGATCGCCATCTAACTCTGCGCGCAATCCAACGTTTGACAAGTCACTGCCCGCATTTGGTTCGCTATAGCCCTGACACCATGTATCTTCGCCTGCAAGCAACCGCGGCAAGTAGTAACGCTTTTGTTCCTCGGTACCAAACAACAACAAGGTGTTGCCGAGCATCTGAATACTGAACACATCGTTGTGACCACCGGTGGGTACGCCAGCGCGCGCAAACTCTTCAGCGATGATGACTTGTTCAAGTTCAGACAATCCACCGCCACCAAATTCGACAGGCCAACCAGGAGCAAGGTACCCAGACGAGAACAACGTTGCGCGCCATTCGGTGATGAAATGCTCAAGCGCATCACCAGTGAGTGCTCCAGTTCCCTTCCAATTTGGAGGCAACTTTTCGGCCAAAAACGCCTGCACTTTTTCGCGATACTCTTCCGCCGCTGCGCTGTATGTCGGGTTCATGGGTCTTAACGCTAGTACGAAGACCTTGCCAGACTCGCAGCGCCGATCAATGGCGCCGAGTCGCCCAAACCTGCGGGCACGACCTTCATTCCCCGAATAAATTCGAGGCGCGCCGAGCGATCGAGCTCGTGCTGGATGGCCCCAAAAAATGGCGCACCAAAGCCAAGCGCAACCGAACCGCCGATGACGCACAGTTGCAAGTCAAGAAGCGCACCAACCGTTGCGAGTGCTCGCCCAACAAGTTTTCCTGCCGTGATTTTGACATCAACGGTGGCTTCTTGGCTTGGTCGTCCAGTGATGGCTTGAATTGACCTGCCAGAAACGTGCGCTTCCAAACATCCGTGAGCGCCACACTCACACAGTCTGCCATCGGGCACCACAATCACGTGTCCAATGTGTCCAGCGTTTCCTTGTCGACCAGTAACCAGTTTGTTCTGAGAAACGATGCCGCCACCAACACCTGTCGACACCACCATGCCGATCACATCGGCAACTCCAACGGCACTGCCGCACCACACTTCTCCAAGCACCAATGCCTGAGCATCGTTGGCGATGTATGTAGTCAACCCTGTTGCTTGCTCGACTGCCGAACGCAAACCAAAACCGCGCCACTCTGCAATGTTCAAGGGCGAGACACTTTCTCCACCCAAGGTCATCGGCCCACCACACCCCACGCCACATGCCAACAGATGCACAGGTGTTTCTTGCATCTGCGCATCGATCAGTTTTTTGAGCACTCCCCACACATCGGTTGCGGGGGTTGGTGCCTGCATTCGCGACAACAGCACACCGTCAGTTGACACCACACCAACTGCAAGTTTTGTTCCGCCAATATCAATGGCGAGAAAACCCGAGGTGCTAGATGTCTTTGCCAAATTTGATTCGGCTCGAAGCAGCATTCGTGCGCGCTTTGCGCAATGATGCGGCAACATCTTTGAGGCCCACCTTGCTCATCGCACGCAGTTGCTTTTCAATAATCAATACACATCCGAGCATCGCCAAAAATCCGGCAAACGCAACCAGAAAATGCACCTGCAATGTAACGACGGTGAACACCAGTGAAGCGATTGCGCCAAGACCAGCCCACCATGCTTTGCGCGCCGAGTGGGCATAGATGCCAGACGGTTTTACCGAATTCGCGAAGCGCTCGTCGGTCTCGAGCGATTGCTCGATCTGCTGCAAGATCCGTTGTTCTTCTGCTGACAGTGGCATAGTCACCTCATCTTATTACTCAGGACCCCATTTTGATGAACCCGGTCGCCGTTTAGAATTGAGCGTACTTGCTAAGCCAATTGCGTCGTCACCAAATCGCTCGCGGATATCGTCAATGGCAGCGGTTGCCGGCGCCCACACTTCGTCTAGCGATGTGGCATTCTGCGTATTGGTCCCTTCGTCAAACAAACTGAGTTGCGTTTCAGGCAAAGCAAAGTTGCGAGTCGAGATTCCAATTAATCGCACGCCTCTGCCGACTTCAATATCGACGAGCAAACCATCCACCAACTGCATCATCGCTTGTGCGCTCGTTATCGGAGTTGCTGCGGTATTTGAACGCGTGATTGATACAAAATCCGAGTACTTAATTTTGACAGTGCAGGTTCGCGGTGCAAGTCCTTCGTCACGGCATCTCCTGGCAACCAGATCTGACAGCCGCACCAAATGTTTTCGCACGGTCTCACTATCAAAGACGTCGTTTCCCAACGTTTCTTCATGGCCAATTGATTTTGAGTCCGAGTTTGGCTCCACTTCAGAATGATCGATGCCATTTGCAAGTTGATGGAGGTGCGTGGCATGGGCGTCGCCCAACAGCTGTTGCAAAATCCGCACATCTATAACCGCCAATTCTGCAACCGTTCTAATACTCAGACTTTGCAATTTTGCAAGCGTGGCAGGGCCAACACCCCACAGAGATTCAACCTTGAGACCGTGAATAAATTCTCGCTCGGTGCCATCTTCAATCTGCACCACTCCACGCCCTGGTCGCACACTGTCGTGGTCAGCAATCGGTTTTGCAGTTTTCGATGCCAACTTGGCAACTAATTTGCTTGTTGCAACTCCAACGCTGCAGACCAGCCCCACTTCATCCAGAACTCGTTTGCGAATCGCTTCGGCTATTGCTACCCCATCGCCAAGCAAACGCTGTGCACCCGTCACATCCAAAAATGCTTCGTCAAGTGAAAGGCCTTCGACTTGCGGCGTGAAGTCGCGAAAAATATCAAACACCTGCGAACTGACCTGCACATAGAGATCCATGTCGCCGGGTAAAAAAACTGCGTCTGGACACAGCCTGCGCGCTCGCACCGACGGCATCGCCGAAAACACGCCGTACCGCCGCGCTTCATACGATGCAGCAGCAACAACGCCCCGCTTGCCATCACCCCCAACAACAACCGGCTTTCCCTTCAGTTCGGGTCGGCGACGTAACTCAACGGCTACATAAAACATGTCCATGTCAACATGCAGAATTGTTCGGGCCGGTTTCACAACAACAACTACGCTAATCGGGTGCGCCAAACCCCGAACGACAAGCGCGCCCTGTCCGCTTTACCATCGCCGCTCGCTCGTGTTGTCGCGTTCGTCGGCGTGCTCGTGGCAGGTGCTGCAGGTGCTGCGATCGGATTCGCGCTTGTCGATTTGCAGTGTGCTGGCCAATGTTCGGTTGGCACGGGCATAGGCCTGTTGCTCGGCGCAATTGTTGGCGCGCTCGGCATGGCAGTTGTGAGCGTGTTGGTATTGCGTGCTGTCGGAGAGTGGCGCGAACTTGACGACAACTAACAACCTCGCATCTCAGCTTGTTCACATTGCAACAACGTTGGCTAAACAAGCGGGTGACATGGCGCTCAACGGGCGCCGAAATGGTCTGAACAATGTGCAGACAAAATCAACTGCTACCGACATGGTCACCGAATTTGACAAAGCATCCGAAGCGCTCATCGTGCAAGGACTTGCCCTCATGCGACCCGACGATGCAATCATCGGAGAGGAAGGCGCTAGCCATTCGGGTACATCCGGCATCACCTGGCACATCGACCCAATTGACGGCACAACCAATTTCTTTTATGACTTACCAACATGGGCAGTGTCAATCGGCGCAGTTGACGAACATGGTTCACTGGCTGGCGCGGTCTACATTCCCGCACTGAACGAGATGTTTACTGCAGTTCGCAATGGTGGCGCATTTTGCAACGGTGCACCCATCCGTTGCAATCCGCTCGACGATATTTCTGCAGCACTTGTTTGCACTGGTTTCAGTTATGCAGCCGAGCAGCGCACGATGCAGGCCACCAGAGTTTCAAAGTTCATTCATCAGGTTCGTGACATTCGACGATTCGGCGCAGCATCAATCGACATGTGTTTTGTTGCCTGTGGCCGATTTGACGCATACTTCGAAGAAAACCTCCACTCTTGGGATATCGCTGCTGGTGATCTCATCGCCCGTGAGGCGGGTTGCAAAACAGGCGACTTCGAGGGCAACGCACTACGACCCGCCCAGGTCTTGGTCTCCAATCCGCAAATTTTTAGCCAACTCGGCGCCCTCATTTTGGCTTCCAGCACCCGCGATCGGTAAGTATTAGGTCTATGGCGATTCGTGTCTTAACAGTTGAAGATGACGAGCGCATCAGAGCCTCGGTAAAACTTGCACTCGAAGACGAAGGTTGGATTGTTGACGAGGCACCAACGGGTGAAGACGCCATTGCGATCTTTCAATCCACCCCCGCCGATGTCGTACTGATTGACATCATGCTTCCGGGCATCGATGGTTTTGAGTTGTGTCGCACCATTCGCAAAATCAGTGACGTTCCAATTGTCATGGTCACTGCGCGCGTTGACACACACGATGTTGTCGCAGGTCTCGAGGCCGGCGCCGATGATTACCTGACTAAACCTTTTGCCCCAAAAGAACTCTCGGCACGCATTCGCGCACTGTTGCGCCGCGTGCGTCCGTCAGCGCCAGGACATTCCAAACTTGTTTTCGGAAATCTTGAAATTATTCCCGACGAGGGCAAAGTCACTCTTGGTGGTAAAGACGTGCCCCTCACCAAAACCGAGTTTCGCTTGCTGTGCGAACTAGCCCATGATCCAAACGGTGTATTTAGCCGCGAGGTGTTGCTCGACAAAGTGTGGGGTCACGGATATTTTGGCGACGGGCGACTCGTTGACGTACACATTCGCCGCCTGCGAATGAAAGTTGAAGTAGATCCAGCCGAACCAACACATGTGGTGACAGTTCGCGGACTCGGCTATCGCCTGCAATCGTGACATTCACGCAACCAACAACACGACCGCCCCGCTACCGGCGCACACGAGCACGCAGAATCATTCGCAACACAGCACGAGCACTACTACCTCGTCGCATTGGCTTACGCCACCGCATCCTCATCGCCTTCGGTGCAGGCGCGATGATTCTCTCTGCAGTACTCGCCATCACGACATACGGTTTTACGCGCAGCAGTTTCGTACAACAACGCGAGACAGCCGAGATCAACCAAGCGTTTGCCAACGCCAAGCGCGTACAGACCGATCTACTCACAAACCCAGCCGATGTTCTTTCGGCTCTCGAACAATTTGGTTCAGCACAGCGTTTGCTCTACGCCAACGGCGTGTGGACAAGCAACTCAAAGGGTTTTACACAAGCAGATATTCCAACCTCACTCAAGACTCGGGTGATCACCGACATCAAGGCTGCCGACATGATCGTCAATCACGGCACAAACGCAGCGCTGGTTGTTGGTATTCCTCTCGAGAAGGTCAATGCGTTTTACTTTGAGCTCGAAAGTCTTCGCGAAACCCAAGATGCACTGCGCAGCGTCTTCATTGCCCTCATGCTGTCGGGCGCCATCACTACAGCCGTTGGTATCGGACTTGGTTTGTTGGTTTCCGGGCGCACCGTTCGACCACTTGTGCAAGCAGCCCAAGCCGCCAGCGCAATCGCTCAAGGACGCTTTGACACCAGGCTCGAAACAACACAAGATCGCGATCTACAAGCACTGACCACGGCGTTCAATGACATGGTTGCCACACTGCAACAGCGAGTCGAGCGCGATACGCGATTTACATCCGATGTCAGCCACGAATTGAGATCACCACTCATGACACTCGCCGCCTCGGCGCAGGTGATGTTTTCACGGCGTGATGAGCTTCCCGAAAGATCCCAAGCGGCTCTCGACCTACTGATTGGCGATGTCGCTCGATTTCAAGGTTTGGTTGAAGACTTACTCGAAATCTCACGCTTCGACGCCGGCGCAATTCGACTCATCAACGAACCACTTGCACTCCTCGAGTTTGTTCGCCAGGCAATCTCGGTCAGTTCACTGCCCCGCACCGACGTCATCTTCGCAGCAGGCACCGATCAGATTTTGGTGCAAGGTGATAAACGAAGACTTGCGCGCGTGTTTGCCAACCTCATCGACAATGCTCGCATTCACAGTGGAGGTAAACCAAAGATCGTGATTCAGTTTGCAGACGATGACCCAACCAAATCGCGCGCGTGGGTGATCGTCGAAGACGACGGAAGCGGCTTGATCGATGGCGAAGAAGAAAAGATCTTTGAACGATTTTCACGCGGAGGAACTGCGGGGCAACGTGCTGGGTCTGAAGGTGCAGGACTCGGTCTTGCACTTGCAGCCGAACATGTCGCCTTGCACTCGGGGAGTATCTGGGCCGAAAATAGGCGCGACGGTATTCGTGGCGCGAGATTTATTGTTGAACTTGAAATATTCGGTCAAGCCCTGCCAACACCAGACGACCAGCCAACCTCCGAGGTGCATTAATGAAACCGCAATTGAGACGCTTTCTTGGTGGTCTCGTGATCGCAGTCATTTCGTTTGCGCTTACATCCTGCGGAGTGAACATGGATCAATTCCCTCGCGATATTGATCCAGCGCGTCAATCCGAATTGAACGGCAAGTAACTCACATGAGTGTCGTCATCGCCATTGACGCTGGCACCACCGGTGTGCGCTCGCGCGCCGTATTCGCAGATGGTCGCGCATCTCTCTCGAGTTACCGCGAGTTTCCCCAATACTTTCCGCAGCCTGGGTGGGTTGAGCACGATGCTCTCGAGATCTTGTCTGCCGTTCGTCAAACACTCAGTGATGTGATTGCTCAACTCGCCACCCATCGTGATGCCCGCATCGTCACGATCGGCATCACCAATCAGCGCGAAACCATCGTCGCATGGGACAAGTCGACAGGTATTCCATTTGGTCGCGCCATTGTTTGGCAAGACCGTCGTACTGCCGACAGGTGCGCCGAGTTACATCCGATGCTCGCGACAGTTCGCGCCACAACTGGTCTCGTCCTCGATCCATATTTTTCTGGATCCAAAGTGCAATGGATGATCGATTCAGGCCAAGCTCCACTTTCGGCAAACTTGGCCGTGGGCACCATCGACACATGGATCATCTGGAATCTCACGGGCGCAAAATCTTTTGTCACTGATGCCACCAATGCAAGTCGCACCATGTTGTTCGACATCAACACCTTGCATTGGAGCGAACAGTTGTGCAACACCTTCAACGTGCCGCTCGACGCATTACCAACTGTTGTGCCGTCAAGTGGTCGGTGCGGGGTGACACAGCGCTTTACTGCGACCGACACTCATTACAACATCACTATTCCCGGCGACATACCAATTTCGGGCATCGCAGGCGACCAACAAGCAGCGCTGTTTGGTCAAGCGTGTTTCGATGTTGGCAGTAGCAAAAACACCTACGGCACCGGCAGCTTCGTACTGATGAATGTGGGCACCACGTGTCCGCCTCCAACCGCTGGCATGCTCACCACCGTTGCGTGGGATCTTGGTTCAGGCACACCCACCTACGCGCTCGAGGGTTCAATCTTCGTCACAGGAAGCGCAATTCAATGGCTTCGCGACGGACTCAACATCATCGACAATGCAGCGCAAATCGGACCACTTGCAGCATCGGTCGACAACAGCGGTGGAGTTGTTGTGGTGCCGGCATTTACTGGTCTTGGCAGCCCGTGGTGGGACCCACATGCACGCGGTGTCATCTGCGGAATCACGCGCGGCACAAATCGAGCGCACATCGCGCGCGCTGTTGTTCAATCAATGACATTCCAAACTCGCGACGTGGTTGAGGCAATGGTGAGAGCAACGGGGGTTCCCCTTGTTGACATGCGAGTCGACGGAGGCGCAGCAGTGATGGACATCATGTTGCAAATGCAAGCAGACCAACTTGGGGTCACCGTGGTGCGACCAAAAGATTTAGAAACAACAGCACTTGGTGCTGCATACCTGGCTGGGTTGGCAGAAGGCGTGTGGCCATCTCTGCAATCCATCACCGAGTCGTGGCAACTCGACCGCACATTCACACCCGATACAACCGCCTCCGCCGCTTCATCGGTAGCAAGCGAGTACGCACAGTGGACCCGCGCTGTGCAGCGCAGTTTTACGTGGACTGCAGAGTCTCACTAATTCGCTGCGAGATTCGCTCGGCCATCATTACCACTGGCAAATGCGTGTTGCCCGTTGGCAAGTCGGGAAATATTGAAGCATCACACACCCACGCATTGTTATATCCGATCACTTTCCCACGTGTGTCAACTACGGCGTCATCGTCCGTGAGCGCACCCATTTTGTTCGAGCACCCAATGTGTGAATACGAACCGACATTGCCCAACAACCATGTCTGCATTTGATCGGCGGTCAAACCATGCAGCATCGACACCGGGGTTCCATCGTCATCGCACATCACCGCATCGGATATTTCGGCAAATGAGCGAGCATCAACCATGGACGCCAGCATTGAAGTCGCTTCAACCATTGTGTGCAGATCGCGTTCATCGCTGAGCAAATTGAGAAAAACCTCGGCACTATTTTGTTCACTACTTTGTTCACTATTTTGTTCAGATCGAGCAAGGGTAATGCTGCCCATTGAATGCACCCGCATCACGGCCGCAAACATCGCTCCATGCGATCTGTCTTTTGATGCAGTGTGATTGAGCGGTAGCAAATGAATATTGCCGTCGTACAGTGCGCCGTCTTTGACGTTCTTGGTCTGTGGTCGAGATGTTGCCCTCAACAGTGTCGACACAGCAAATTGGGCAGCACTCGAGTCTTTCAACCGAAGTGTAAATGCAACAGCAGGATGATCCTTCACACCCCTACCAATTCCTCTTCGCTGAATCTTGGTGCGGAGCAAAATCTGGGGAGACGCTATGGCCCCAGCACACACCACCACCACATCGGCATCGATGTCTTGACCACTCACCAAATGCACACCCACGACATCAGTTCCATTCAAATTCAGTCGATCTACAGCCGAGTTTCCACGAATCTCTAGATTGAGCCTCGACCTCGCTGGCTCCAAATAGACATCGTTCACTGACGCACGCCGACCATCAGCACAGGTCAACGACACCGAACCAACACCGCGAGCGCAACGTGGAGCCATGCTCAAATCATCGCGTTGCTCATAACCCAGATCAGTCGCTGCTCGCACAAGTGCACGGTCTACATTTCCCCACTCATGTCGCAGCGTGGTGTGCAGAGGTATTGGCAGGTGTGCAAACACGGGTGCAACATCTCGCCACGACCAACCGACACAACCCAAGTCGCGCTCCCACCTGTCGTAATCACTTGCCATCCCCCACATACCAACCATCGCGTTTACCAACGAGCTTCCACCCGTACCCGTTCCGCGCACATACTCAGATACACCCTGCGCAGCACTTCGACGCACAGGTATACGCACATTGCTTTTTTCAACTTCGAGAGCGTCGACAAAATCAGTGCTCTGTATTCCCATCTCTTGATGTGCGCTCGACACATCTGGCCCAGATTCCAATAACAACACATCGACAGTTGAGTGTTGCGACAATCGCGCCGCGATTACCGCTCCGGCCGACCCAGCCCCCACGACAACAACTCGTATTCGCTTTTTGTCACGTTGGTTGTGGCTCACCGTTGCCATATCCCACTGTATAACGCAAACACTTAATCAATATTTGTTGCTACAGGCAGTCCCTGCAGATGAGCATGGTCGTTGTAGCGCATCAACGCCCAGTGATCGGCTCGAATCTCTACCAACTCGGTGAGTGAGCAGTTCTTGGTATGCATCTCAAACGCCCCAGTTTGTGGAGTCTTCAGGTGTCGCCTTATCACCGCGTCCACCACTCCACCGTGACATGCAACAACGATTGTCTTTTCATAATGCTCTTGCACCACTTTGTCAAACGCCGTTGCTACTCGCGAATGAAATTGCGCAATAGTTTCTCCACCAGGGAAAAAGACTGCGTCGGGGTCGCCGCTCCAATTGGGCTTCCCATACTTAGCCATAAAATCCACGTACGTCATTCCGTCACATTGCGGACCAGGATCGTGTTCGCCAAATCCTGCTTCAACATTGATCTCGAGACCCTCAAATGCCGGCGCAATAATTTGGGCAGTTTGCAGAGCGCGTGGATAGGCACTCGAATACAGCACGTCGGGAACTACTTCTCGAGTTGATACAAGCCGAGCGCGCAATGCTGCTGCTTGACGCTCACCAAGTGGCGACAAACCGGTGCATGAACGCGGTCCTCCCAGCACTCGGTTTACAGTGACCACCGATTCACCGTGGCGCACCAAAATAATTCGAGTCAGGCTCACGCGAGTTTTTCAACAAATGCTTCAAGTTGTCGCAGGTTGCGACATTCATACACGCCATCCGTAAAACTTCCATATTCACCCACTATTGAGTCACCAGTATTCCAATAGCTTCGAGGTTCTGGGTTGAGCCAGTACACGTGGCGCCCGCGCTTTTGCATCTCTTTAATCACCCACGAAGATGCTGCGTGATAGTTATTGCGGGCATCGCCCAACAACAAAATTGTTGTCTTCGGATTGATGTCTTTTCCATAGCGCTCCCAAAACACTTCGAATGCATGGCCATAGTCGCTGTGCCCGTCCACCCACACCACGTCGGCTTCGGTGTTTACACGATGAATGGCGTCGCTGATATCAACATTGGATTTAAAGTAATCCGTTACTTCGTCGATGCCATCAATAAACACAAACGACCGCACCTTAGAAAACTGTCCCTGAATCGCATAGACCAGCATCAACGTAAATCGTGCAAATGCCGCGACGCTGCCCGAGATGTCGGCGACAACCATCAATTCGGGTTTGGATGGGCGCGGATACTTAAACTTCGGATCTGCTGGCACTCCCCCATAACTCAGTGAGTGTCGCACTGTTGAGCGAAAATCCAGTGGACCGCGTCGGCCGTGTCGGCGCTTGCGCGCGAGTTTTGCTGCCAACTTGCGAGTGAGCGGCTGCAAGGCCTTTTTCAGACTCTGCATTTCCTCTTTGTTGGCGTGCATAAATTCAACATCTTCGGGCAGTGGTTTGCGCAAAGTCTTAGCCATTGCCTCGGCGCCTCGGTCCGCCACAAGCCGTCTGCGAATTTCTGCTTCTACCTCTTGTTTAAATTGCTCGATCCTGCTCTCAAACTCATCTTTTTCAAGACGCTCTTCAAGTTTCGTCAACTCTTGCGCGGCCTGATCGCGATTTGCTTCCATCAATTTGTCAAGCATGTTGTCCAGATCCAGATTGCGCAGTGTGCGATACAAGTAATAGGTGCCACCAACTGGTCGGCCAGGTTCCATCCCCGCAAAACGTTGCACCGACTGGCGAGCAAGTGCACGCATCATTGCCTGATCGCCATTCATCAACGCCTGCATCAACATCTGTGCAATCTCTTCGGGAGTAAGCGAGTCCATGCCGCCGCCACTTCCCGCCGCGCCATCACCTTGGAGTTGCATCTCTTGTTCTTCGCGCCACAACTCTGCTTCGGCGTCGGTCATGTCACTCGGAATTTGATGTTCTGGCCCGCGCAGCGAAAAGTAGACCTCGAAGATGGTCTCAAATGCGCGCCAATGCGAATTGCTTTTTACAAGAGTCGCAGCCAATGCATATTTAAAAGCCTGCCGATCCTCAATGGGGATCTCCTTGACGGCTTCCATCGCATCTAGGTTCTCCGTCAAACTGACAGGCAAACCAGCTTTTCGCAATTCAACGATAAAACCCGACATCAAATCGAGCACGGTCATAATGGTTTTGCCTTACTTGTCGACCGACAGTTCCTTGGCTGCCTTCGTAATATCGGTCTGGTATTTGAGCAAAATGTGCAAGGTGTCCTTCGCTTCTTGAGCGTCGATGTTTTCAATTCCCATCAACATCAATGTGCGCGCCCAGTCCAGGGTCTCGCTCACTGATGGTGCCTTCTTCAAATCCAGTTGACGAATACTGCGCACAATGCGAGCAATCTGGTCTGCCAAGTTTTGTGTGATGTCGGGAACCTTGGTCAGCACAATTTCTTTCTCGCGCTCCATGTCTGGATAGTCGACGTGCAAGAACAAACAGCGGCGCTTGAGTGCTTCCGAAAGTTCACGCGTGTTGTTCGATGTCAAAAACACCATCGGAATTTGCTTCGCAGTAATGGTGCCCAACTCTGGAATTGAAACCTGATACTCAGAAAGAATCTCGAGCAACAATGCCTCGGTTTCTATTTCGACACGGTCTACTTCGTCGATCAACAGCACTACAGGGTCTGGACTACTGATGGCTTCGAGCAATGGACGAGTCAACAAAAACTCTTCACTAAAAATGTCATCGTGAACTTGCGACCACGAGTCGCTTGTCTTGTCGGCCTGAATGCGGAGCAACTGCTTCTTGTAGTTCCATTCGTACAGTGCCTTCGACTCGTCCAGGCCTTCGTAACACTGCAACCGAATGAGGCGAGCGTTGAGCATCTCGGCAACACTCTTTGCTAACTGAGTTTTTCCTGTTCCTGCAGGGCCTTCAACCAAAATCGGCTTGCCCAGTCGCTGTGCAAGAAACACCACGCCGGCAATGCCGTCATCTGCCAGATAGTGGACCTTTTTTAGTCCATCGCGAACGTGTTCAACTGACTCAAATCGATTTTCCATTTGAGCAACCCTAGCGTTTGGTCGCTACTGCATTCCTGCCAGACGATCTACGATGTGTACACATGCCTGGTCTTGGTCGATCCAATCTCGTTGTTGCCACAGGCACCGCCCTGTCTCGCATTACCGGACTTGCCCGAATCATCATTTTTGGAGTGATCATCGGCCAGACGGCGCTTGCCGACGCTTTCGATGCGGGCAACAATGCACCAAATTCGATTTACGAACTCCTCATCGGCGGGGTACTGGCTGCCAGTCTTGTGCCCTTGTTCACTTCATTGCTCAGTGACAATACGCAATCGCGAGGTGCACAACATGGAACCGACGCCATCATCAGTATCTCGCTGATCATTCTTAGTGCAATCACTCTTCTCTCTATCCTCGCCGCTCCTGCGATCTTTCACCTGTTCTCACTGCACCCCGCCCCTGGCGTCGATGCCCAAAACTTTCGCCGCGCTGGCACCGCACTGACACGCATCTTCGTTGTGCAAATTTTTTTCTACGGATTGAGCGCATTGTGCTCGGCGCTCCTCAATGCACGACGCCGCTTTTTTGCCGCCGCCTGGTCACCTGCGGCAGCCAACATCATCGCCATCTGTTTTCTCTTGTCAATCGGCTTCAACACCCAGCCAGTCATCACCGATGTGCTCGGTGGATCGACGCTGATGTGGCAACTCGGACTCAGCACAACCATCGGCATCGCAGTTATGGCGTTGATTCAGATAGTTGCAGTGCGCAATAGTGGCATCACCTTCCACTTTCATCCCCAGTTTTCGCATCCTGCCGTGCGCAAACTCATCCAACTCTCACTATGGACGCTTGGCTATGTGGTTGCCAACCAAATCGCCTTAGTCGTCATCAAAAACCTCGCGTCGCCTGGCAGTGGTTTAGTGGATGCGTACTCCAAGGCATTTATTTTGTTTCAGCTTCCCCATGGTTTGCTTGCCGTTTCTATTGCCACCACATTCCTTCCCGATCTTGCCCGACTTGCAGCCACCAATGATCACGCCGCGTTCGCCCAACGCATGAACCGCGGCATCACGCTCACCGCACTCTTTACGATTCCTGCCTCGTTGGGGTTGTTCGTTCTTTCGCAGCCCATCATCGGCCTCGTGTTGCAACACGGAAACTTTTCGGCACAAGCCACGGTCAACACTGCACGAGCACTCAGTGGTCTTGCGCTCGGACTTACCGGATTTTCTGTCTATCTTTTTGTGCTGCGAGGTTTCTACGCCCAACACAACACGCGCACGCCGTTCTTTATTAACTTGGTCGAAAACGCAATCAACATTGTTCTTGCCATCGTGCTTGTCGATCGTTTCGATGTCTTGGGTCTTGGCATTGCATTCGCTATTGCCTATGTCGTGAGCGCAATCATTGCCACAATTGTTCTCGCGTCAAGCAACCATTCGATGCATCTTGATGGCCTTGTGCTTGATATGTTGCGCATTATCGTGGCCGGTCTTGTTATGGCTGTTGCAGTGTGGTTCAGTTGTAAATCTGTTGGATCCACGGCCGGAGTAGGCGCTTTGTCTCGCGTGCTTGTGGGCATCGTTGTTGGCGCTGCAACCTACGTTGTTGCACTCGCACTCTTTGGCGAGCCACATCTGCGCAACTATTGGTTGACGAGAACTACCAAGTCGTCGCGGTGAACAAGCTCGGCACCTACACCATCAGGTAGTTCGGCACTCTTGCGTCCAGCGGCCGCACTTGCGTGCACGGCACTCACACTGACCATGCCACGAGCAAACACCGCGCCACTCATGTCCTGAATCTCAACGGTGTCACCTTCGGAGAAATCTCCGTGCACCTCTGCAACGCCTGCATGCAACAACGATGTATTGCGCTCAATCAATGCTTGCTTCGCGCCCGCATCAACAACTATTACGCCACTTTGCTGAGCGGCAAATGCAATCCACAATTTGCGCGCCGAGAGGTTGCGATTGTGTGGTAAAAACTGCGTGCCAGCACCTGGGGTTTGAGCAAGCGCGTGCACAACAACATCGGTCTTTGTTGCATCAGCGATCACTGTTCGCACACCAGACCACGACGCAATGCGTGCAGCCGACAACTTGGACGACATTCCTCCACTGCCTCGCACAGTGCCACTCGTACTTGCTCGCACTGACAGCAACGGATCATCTGCTGCAACTTGTTCGATAAACGTTGCCGCAGGATCAACACTTGGGTCCGCGGTAAACAGTCCTGCAATGTCGGTCAACAACACCAACACATCGGCACTCACGCTGTGTGCCACCAGCGCAGCGATGCGATCATTGTCGCCAAAGC
Organism: uncultured Acidimicrobium sp.; assembly: GCA_964532575.1. Lineage (GTDB taxonomy): Bacteria > Actinomycetota > Acidimicrobiia > Acidimicrobiales > Ilumatobacteraceae > UBA3006. The sequence continues at coordinate 26,102 of CAZHIN010000001.1, read as the reverse complement.
GAATCTCGTCGCTAGCAATCGCGTCGTTCTCGTTAATAATCGGTACACACCCCAGTTCCAGCAAACGCCCAAGGGTTTGTCGTGCATGTAAATACTGGGTGCGATCGATGAAATCGTTTGGCACCAATAACACTTGCGCACCCACTAATCCGTGCGCTGCCAGATGCTCGTTGTATTTGTTCATCAACTGACTTTGTCCAACTGCGGCAAGCGCCTGCAGTGTCTGCGTATCGGTTGGGCGATGCGCCAGACCAAGTGCTCCTACGCCACCTGCAATTGCCCCAGAGGTAACGACAATCACTTCGTTGCCCTCGCTGCGTACGCGCGCCACTTGTTCGCACAATGCACGAATCGCTTCGTTCTTGATTGCGCCATGCTCATCAGTTACTGATGATGTTCCTATTTTTACAACTATGCGCATCTCTACGTCTCCGGTGTGTACTCGAAACTAAAGGCCCCAATATGTACAACTGCTCCATCACTTGCTCCCGCTCGCGACAACAGACGTGCCACGCCCAGTCGTTTGAGTCGCTCATCAATGTAGTTAAGTGCGTCGGGTGTTGACACATCACTTAAGGCAACCGACCGTTCAACATCACGACCGATCAATCTAAATTCGTTGTCACCCATGCGCTCAATATGTGTGCCTTCTGGTTCTGGGCGAATCACCACTGACGATTCTTGAGACGGTGCGAGCGTGCGTGCACGTTGCACCAACTCTGCGAGCGCTCCCAAGATTGGTCGCACGCCGTCGCCTGTCACCGCCGACATTCGCTGACCCTTCCACTCCTCAAGCACTTGCTCTGTTGCGGCATCGGTCTTGGTGCCAACAACGAGTCGTGGTCGCTCGAGCAACTCTGGTTGATACGCCTGCAACTCTTGCAACAAAATTCGTTCTTGCTCAACAGCAGACACTTCGTCCATTGGCGCAAGATCAACGAGCACACACAACACTCGAGCACGCTCGATGTGGCGCAAAAACTGGTGACCGAGGCCGCGCCCTTCACTAGCACCTTCAATAATTCCTGGAATGTCGGCGATAATAAATTCGCTTGACCCGCCCATGCGCACAACGCCAAGGTGTGGCTCGAGTGTGGTAAATGGATAGTTAGCAATTTTTGGTTTGGCTGCACTGACCGAGCTAATAAATGTTGACTTGCCGGCGTTTGGAAAACCAACAAGCGCCACATCGGCCATCAATTTGAGTTCAAGTTTTAGCCAACGGTCTTTACCGTGTTCGCCCTGCTCAGCAAACTTTGGTGCACGCCTGCGGTTCGACAAAAAGCGTGCATTGCCTCGTCCGCCCTGACCACCTTTTGCAGATTGCCAGCGAGTGCCATTGACTGCCAGGTCTGCCAAAATTTCGCCGGTGTACATATCGCGCACCACAGTGCCTTCAGGAACCTTGATGATCATGTCTTCGCCACGGCGACCGTGCAAGTCCTTGCCCATTCCGTGCACACCGTCGCCCGCACGCCTGTGGGGATGATCACGAAAAGCCAACAACGAAGCAACGTTGTGATCCGCCACCAGCCATACCGATCCGCCATCGCCGCCATCGCCACCGTTTGGGCCACCAAATGCAACAGGACCTTCACGCCTAAAACTGACGCAGCCAGCACCACCGTCGCCACCGCGAACGTTTAATTGGGCTTCGTCGACAAATGCACTCATAGGGGCTGTCAATCCTACTAGTACACCCTCCACGTATCGTGTAGATATATGACATCTGAACCACTATCGCGAAGTGTCGCATGGGCTCAAACAATGGATGGCTTTGCGTCAGACGATCAGATTCGTTTCGCACACAAAGACTCGTGGTCTGGCCCAGGTGCGCGGCACATCATTGATCGCACCGAACGTGAGTCGCGCGAAGACTCTGCTCTTGCTCCGCTTGCCACACGTGCATTCGGTGCTGGCAATCGTGCTCAGGCTGTAGAAGCAGATCCATTTCGCACCTGCTTCGAGCGCGATCGTGACCGCATCTTGCACGCTTCAGCGTTTCGTCGTCTTGCAGGCAAGACACAGGTGTTTGTTTTTCCGCAAGACCATCAACGCACACGCCTCACGCACGCACTCGAAGTTGCGCAAGTCGCTACATCGGTTGCCCGTGCACTCGCGCTCAATGTTGCGCTCACCGAAGCAATCGCGCTTGGTCACGACTGTGGTCATGGTCCTGGTGGCCACGCGTCCGAAGATGCTTTGAGTCCATTTGTTCCCCAGGGTTTCGACCACGCGGTCTGGGGTGCCGACGTCACGCTGGTCCCACTCAACTTGTGCATCGAGACTCTCGACGGCATCCGCAATCATTCGTGGTCTCGACCAGCACCAATGACACCCGAGGGTGAAGTCGTTTCGTGGGCAGACCGCATCGCTTATGTGTGTCACGATTTTGAAGATGCCGCTGCTGCGGGCATCGTCACTGTCGATCAGTTGCCCGATCAGGTACGCACCTATTGCGGCACTGCGCGCTCACAACAACTGCGCTCATTCATTTCGTCCATGATTGCTGCAACAGCAGCAACAGGTCGCATTGGCATGCAACCAGCACAAGCCGATGCTCTTGCCGAGTTTCGTCGCTTCAACTACGACAACATCTACATGCGCGATGCATCTCGCAATCAAGCCAAGTCGGTGATCGATTTACTACAAGCACTTGTCGAGCATTATGCAAGTCACCCGCATCTCATGCTCGCCGACAGTGATCAAGGCGCCAACATTGCTCACCACACCGCTCACCACATTGCCCCCGCGCATTCAACCGAGGCATTGCACAATGCTGTTGCATACGTTGGAGGTATGACAGACAGATTTGCATGCCGACAAGGCACAGCACTTCTTGGTTGGGACGCGAGCAGACTCCCTCAGGGAATCGATACGAATTAAATGTTTGGAATAACGTCGACGACCTTGCGGCCACGACGCTCACCAAACTTGACACTGCCATGCGCGAGCGCAAACAGTGTGTCGTCTTTGCCAATGCCCACGTTGTTGCCTGGGTGCACTTTGGTGCCGCGCTGACGAATCAAAATTGTTCCTGCTGTGATCTTCGTGCCGTCAAATACTTTGACGCCGAGTCGTTGCGCGTTCGAATCGCGACCGTTGCGGGTTGAACCGCCACCCTTGGTTTTCGACATGAGAGTTAGCCTTTCTGAATGCTGGTGATTTCAATCACCGAATACTTTTGGCGATGACCAAAACGACGACGCTGATTAGTACGACGCTTGTAGGTAAAGCCGTCGATCTTTGGTCCGGCAGCAATGCCCATGACCTTTGCAGTTACCGATGACTTTGCGAGTTGTGCAGGAGTAGCCAAGACAGTTGATCCGTCAACGAGCATGATCGGGGTGAATTTCACCTCTTGGCCCTCTTGAGCATTGAGCAGTTCGACATGGACCTGTTGGCCCTTGGCGACCTTCTCTTGCTTGCCTCCGGTTGCGATAATTGCGTACATAAGAAGTCCCTACTCTATCCCTTTGGTTACCAGTAACCCAACCACCGATTGGGCTTTATTAATCGAGCATGCTGAGATCGAGCGTGAATCCACGGCTGTCACAGACAGCACAGGCATCGGCGAAACTCGTCAACAATCCTTCTCCAATGCGCTTGCGGGTCATCTCTACAAGCCCAAGTTCGGAAATCTCAAAAACCTGCGTGCGTGTCTTATCACGAGCAAGCGCGTCTTTAAACGATTCGAGCACCTTGCGACGGTTTTCCCTGATCTCCATGTCGATGAAGTCAATGACGATGATGCCGCCGATGTCCCGCAGACGCAATTGTCGCGCAATCTCTTCTGCTGCTTCCAGGTTGTTGTAAAAAACGGTCTCTTCCAAGTTTGACTTACCCACGTTTTTACCTGTGTTCACGTCAATCACTGTCAGCGCTTCGGTGTGCTCAATAATCAACGAGCCACCAGACGGTAGCCACACTTTTTTGTCAAGCGCCTTGAGCAACTGCTCGTGGACACGATATTGCTCGAAGAGCGCAAGCTCGTCGGCGGCAGGGTTATACAACTCCACGCGATCAGCGAACTCTGGGTTAAACGCCTGAATGTAATCTCGCACTTCAGCAAACAACACGGGGTCGTCAATCACAACTCCGCGATATTCGCTTGTAAATTCTTCACGAATTACGCGCACGGCTAATGGCGGCTCGCGATACAACAGTGTTGGCGAGTTGGCTTTTTCTGCAGCACTACGAATGGCATCCCACTGCGCAAGCAACCTGGTCATGTCTGTAGTGAGTTCGTGTTCGGTTGCATTTTCTGCGGCTGTACGCACAATAATTCCGTGCTGTTCTGGCTTGATTCGATCAAGAATGCCGCGCAATCGCCGACGCTCGCCTTCTGGCAATCGCTTCGAAATTCCGTACGTGCGCGAGTCTGGAATAAGAACGACAAAGCGGCCAGGTAGCGACACTTCTTGTGTCAGTCGACCACCCTTTGCTGCAATCGGATTCTTTGTCACCTGACACAAAATCAACTGGCGCGCTTTGAGCACTTGCTCGATGCGAGGATCTGCTCCCTGCTCAACAACATCTTCCTTATCAAACTGCACATCGCCTCGGTACAACACTGCATTTTTTGGAGTACCGATATCGACAAATGCCGCTTCCATGCCAGGCAATACGTTTTGCACTCGACCTAAATAAATATTTCCATGAATCTGCGAGTCATCGTCTGCAGGACGCGATACATAATGCTCAATCAAGCTTCTGCCCTCAAGCATCGCAACTTGCGTAAAGTCTGGCCGCACTTGTACACACATCAGGTAACGACCAACCGCCTTACCGTTGCGTTCTTTTCCTTTG
>CAZHIN010000001.1:15586-21283 GCA_964532575.1 uncultured Acidimicrobium sp. | reverse complement strand
GCTCCATCAACTCGGCGTCGGTGCCCGGTGTTGTCTCACGGTCATCCGAGCGAGTGCGCCCTGCGCGACGGTTGCGTCCACCACGCTTGCCACCGCGGCGGCTCTTGTTGCGCTCTCCCGATTCTGAAGATTTGTCTGTTTTGTCAGAATTACTGGCAGCAGTGTTTCCACCACCGTTTCGACCTTGACCAGACTGCTTTGTCTGCTTTGCAGCCTGCACTGCAGGTGAGGCACCCGGTGCAGTGGGTGGCGCAGGACGAGTGTCACCGATTTGAGGCTTTCGCACCAAGGCTTCTCCTGCCACTTCCGACGACATCATCCGACCCTCGTGAGGTGGGTCTGGCAATTCAAGCGGCTCGCGTTGTGCGCGAGGAGTCTCTTGGGTCTGCATGGTGGCGAGCGTCTCGTTCTCGTCGTCGCTGTCCCGATCATCGGTATCGAATTCGTCGTGTTGCGCCCGACTTGCCTGTGGCGATTGAGTCCGAGTGCCGCTCGCACTTGTGCGATTGCGATTTCGACCTCCGCGGCGACCACGGCGGCGCTTTTTGGCAGCGGCGATTGCGGCGGTGGACTCTGGGCTCAGTGGCGCGCGCTCGGTGGGTGCGCTGCTGTCTGGTGCGGTGTTGATCGGCTGATCGCCTGAATACTCGGGGACAGATGCCCCTGGAACTACTTCACTCATACTCTTGCTCGTTTCCTTGATGAGATATCGCACCGAGGTGGCAGCGTTGCCGTCCACGTGCAATATCGTCGCGGTCCAGCGCTTCGACGGAACAAGACTCGTCTTGCCACCATCAAATCGCTATCGCGTGATCGACTTTGGGATGGGCAAATCGCCCGTCCTTACATTTCAGGCTACCCCCTGGTCGTGTGCCTAGTGCGGCACATTTGGGGCTTTGTCACCCAATTGCTGGCATTGTTGCCGGCTATTCCAGGCGCCTCATATGCACGCTCTGCACAAGACCCACCATGATTCCCATTGACATCATGTGCGATCCGCCATACGAAATAAACGGCAGCGGAAGCCCGCTCACAGGAGTCAAGCCCAGGGTCATCCCAATGTTTTGAAACACCTGAAATGTCATCAAGGTAAAAATCCCGCAGGTCATGTACAGCCCAAAACGATCTCGGGCCATCTGCGCAATGCGCCAGACTCTCCACAACATCAGTGCAAACAAGGCGATCACAATTCCTCCACCCAACATGCCAAATTGCTCGGCGATCGCCGAAAATGGAAAATCGGTGAACTGCACAGGAATGTATTTGCCGTTCGTCAACGGACCCTGCAAATATCCCTTACCAAAGAATCCACCGGTCGACACAGCACGTTTTGCAAATCGCACCTGCAGCACCACCGATTCAAGTGCTTTGTCACGCGAGTCTTGATGCAACCACGAAGTAAATCGTCGCAATTGATACGTTCCAATAAATCCGTTGACCATGACTGTGCCCATCGTGACAATTGCAAGCCCGGTAATCATCAACAAATAGCGACGCCGTGCGCCAGCCACAAGCAAGATACCAACGACACCAGCCACGATCACCGTCGCCGAACCAAGGTCAGGTTGTAACAGAATCAGTGCGACGGGTGCGCCCACGATGTACAGCGACATGACAAAGTGGTGCCAATCAATGGTGGTGTCGCTCGCTTCACTGAAATAACTTGCGACCAAAATCAGAATGATGGGCTTCACAAACTCGGCGGGTTGTAGCGAAAACGAAACTATCGGCACGTTAAATGACAATCGAGCTCCACCCCGCACAGCCCCATATACAAGTACCAACACCAGCAACAACATCAGCCCGCCATACAACGCACCAACTTGTGTTCTAAACCATTCGTGTCCAAGAGCCATCACTGTTGCAGCAACAGCCGCAGCAGCGATCACATAACCTGCCTGGCGTTGCGTATAGAAATAGGGATCAAATTCTTGGTCAAGTAATCGCAAGTGCGTCGTCGAAAATACGTTGAACAACCCGATGATTGATTGCGCAGCAACAACTGCGACCAAAATCCAGTCAATGTTGCGGATTGGGTCTGCATAGCTTCCGCTAAAACCAAACGTGCCGCTATTTGTTGGCTGACCAAGCCTGCGTTTCAAGGTTTGCAGCGACATCAGTCGTGACTTTCCGATCGTCCGCCTGCCAAGCAGGAAGGATTGCGAAGGTATGTTGGCGGCGCAGCAATTCCACTTTGTATGTTGAGCGGATCAGCAGCAATCACGCTGTCCAATTTGTACCGTCCTGCAAGCGCAGTGAAAATGCATTTCACAACAGGCGCTGCTGCCTGCGACCCGTATCCAGATTTCTCCAAATATGCAAATGCCGAATAGGGCTGCAACGGGTCGAGACTGTATGCACCGAACGCCGACGAGTCATTCCATGGCAAGTTTCCAAATCCCTGCGCAGTTCCCGTTTTGCCCGCAATGGGCAACACATCGTACGGATACCCCTTAAACAACAGCTCTCCAGTTGTCTTGTGGTAATAATCAAAATTGATTCCAGGCCCCCTAATTACGCGGGCCATTCCACGCACGATCGGCGCAAGACGATCGCCAGTCATATCTAACGTGCGCAGTGGTTCTTGAGTATCAAAACGCTCAACACTCTCAGACTGCGTAAGGTCTGCAACTCCTGGTGTTCTATCGGGTGTTCCGGGTGCCAGCACCTCTTGCACAACATGCGGAGTAAAGAGTTTGCCACCGTTGCCAAGCACCCCATAAGCCGTTGCCACCTGCAGTGGCGTTGCCGACAAAAGCCCCTGACCAATTGCAAACAACACTTGATCACCGACGTAATAGGCCTTGCCTGACTCTTTTGAGATGGCCCCAATATCTGCCATTCGTTTCTTCAGCGCTTTACTTGGGATTGTTCCCGCAAATTCATTCGGCAAATCAATATTGGTGGGCGAACCAAAACCAAACAATCGAACCTGCTCTTCAAGAATCGGTTTATAGCCACGCTCTGTCAAAATTTGCTCACCAATTTTGTAAAAAAAAGCATCGCTCGAAACCGCGAGCGCATCCTCCACTGTCACGTTTCCAAACCTGCAGGGTGAGCCCGTTGCGCGACATACAGCATTTCTAAACACGCACTTCACACCTTGCTGACAACGATCGCTTGGAATACTTTCCAACTTGTAGGTTCCGCGATCATCGAACACATACGCGGCATCACCCGGCAATTGTCCAGTGTTCAGTGCTGCATAGGCCACAAAAGGTTTAAACGATGAGCCCAAGTTGTAGCGACCAGAAATTGCCCGATTAACCAAAATCGACAAGTCAGGGTCATCTGTTTGCGGAAACACTTGTGCAAACTTGTTGCTCGACACACCGCCAGCAAACCAGCGATTGTCAAACCGCGGATACGACGCCATCGCTACCACCTGCCCGGTGTCGTGATTCATCACCACAACTGAGCCTGCAGGAGCTTTGTAATAAACAGCATCCGGAAACAGTGGATCGAGCGTGCCGTCTGGCAACCTCACGTTTCCCGCTTCAACACGGCGTCGAAGCACGAGCTGGGTTTCAAGTGCCTGTTCGGCAAATTGTTGCATCCTCATGTCAATCGACAAATGCAAATCATTTCCAACAATTGGCTCAACACGTTCGATCAATCGCAGCAATTTTCCCTGCGCGTTGACCTCATAGCGAACATAGCCAGGTGTACCGCGCAAAATCGGTTCATACGATTGCTCCACGCCGTATCCACCAACTCGCTCATTCGGGTCGTAGCCAATCGATTTGTAATACGCGAGGGTCTTTTGCAAAATTGCGCCGATATACCCAATCACATGACTTCCGATAGCACCGAATGGATAATTTCGTTTCCATTCTTCGCGCACATAGATACCCGGATAATCCTCGATCCGTTCCGCCAAAAATAATGCTGTTTCCTCCGAAACATCCTCTTTCAGTGGCAATGCCTCGAGTGGTCCAAAACGTTTATCTTCATATCTTTTAAACAACGCTTCAATTGGCATCTCTAAAGGACCAGATAAACGCTGAAACATCTCTAAACGATCGATGGGATCTTTCAACACCTCGCGATCAATAGTCACTGTCAAAATTCGTTTGTTGTCAGCGACCACTCGCCCCTTCGCATCAAAAATGCGTCCACGCTCGGGCAACAGCCGAATTGTTCGTGTGCGCACAGCAAGCACCACCGACTCATTGTCTTTGGCTTGAACAGCCTGCATAAACCACATCCGTGCCGACAACGAACCCAACAGCACACATGCCGCCACGGCAAGTGCAGTCAATCGTCGCGAGCGATTATTGATTCCCATCTCGTCTAGTTCACAAGCGATTCTTTAAGGGTCCACCGACAAACCGGCAAGAGCAGCGGTGCAATCGCTGTTCCCGTAACGACCACAAACACAACAACCACAATTACATGCGACTGAAAGTGGCCACTGAAACCCACCATCGACTGGGCGAGCGGAAATGCTATTTCGCCCAATGCGCCAACCACACCAATAGTGATCGCTCTCGTCCACCATGTCGGTTCGCGCACAAAAAATGGCAGCAACCCTGCTGCATATGCTGCGGCTCCAAACACCAACGAAGCAAGACCAAGAGGAGTCGACAACACACCGTCATACATCACGCCGATGATCAGACCAGAGATTGCTCCGATTTCAGATCCATGCAAGGTCCCCGCAGTAATAGCAAACAACAACATCACAGGAAACATCACACCAAATGGACGCATGTCATTGAGCAACGTGGTTTGCAATCCGAGCAAAATCAGTGACACCAACACCAACCGTGTCCAACGACTGGCCATTATTCGCAGCAGCCTTTCGCTCACGGTGCCGTTCGCTCAGTAATCGGTTGATACAACAAAATGCGTACGAAACTTAAATTGCTCAGGTCGGCAACGATGTCTATCTCCAACAACGGTCCAGCAGTCCCTAATCGTTCTTTCACACGAGACACCGTTCCCACCACGATGTCGGGTGGAGCAAGACTCAGCGAGCCACCCGCAGTGACAATTGGTGATCCCGGCTGCACAACACCAAAACGTTGAGCCGCATCAACGAAACGCACCGTTGGCACTCGCCCCACGCCTCGCCCTTCCAAAATTCCGGTCTCACGAACCGACACGTTGCTGCCGGGTGGAATCGTCAGCGACGAACTAATAATGGGTGTACGCGGCTCCACTATCGAACCTGGAGTAAACCCCGCAATGTTTGATGTTGCGGGCACGGTCGGAATCGTTATTTGTGGATCGATTGTTTCGGGCACTGAAACTATCGTCACCGCTGGTACTGCATCTTGATTCGGCACTGTCGTTGCCGTCGTCTTCGGAGCGTTGATGATTTTGACCGACAGCGCATACTGCGGGTCGGTAATCAGCATTACTACTGAACGGTTTGCAAATACCTGCGTGATCTTGCCTACGAGACCAGCAGCGTTGAGTACAGGCATTCCCACTTTGATCCCGCTCTCCGAACCTTGATCGATCTCAACGCTTTGCACAAAATTGGATGGAGAATCACCAATCACTTGCGCACTCACCGAATTAATACCTGCCAAGGTTGGCAAGCCATTCAATGCCAGCAATTCTTGCGACAAGCGCACTGACGCTGCAGCCGCAACCGCTGCACCTTCTTGCTGCGCAATCTTTTCTCGCAACAATTCGTTTTCTGCTGTCACGTCGTTGTAGTGAGTTATTCCGTACCACGCATTTGTC
>CAZHIN010000001.1:0-15576 GCA_964532575.1 uncultured Acidimicrobium sp. | reverse complement strand
TTGTCGCTGGCCGAGTCACGACTCGAGCGACACTCTCAATCGGTCTAAACAGCGTGCCAAAGACAGACCTCAACGACTGTGTTGCCGCACTTCCCTGCAAATCCAGTGTCACCAAGATGATCGACGTCAGCACAAGTAGCGCCATGATCCGTCTTGATTTCAGAGTCCGCACAGCCACTGGGAAACCCTACGCAGACCTACTCGAACGAGGTCTGAGCAGTCAGACCCTTCATGGCTTCGATGTTGTCAAGTGTCATGCCACAACCCAGCACTACCGAAAATAATGGCTCGGGTGCCAGAAATGCATGAATGCCAGTGTCGTAGGTAACGCGCTCGGCAAGTCCGGTTAACAACGCCCCACCACCCGACAACGTCAGTCCATGCCCAATGATGTCAGCGGCCAACTCTGGAGGTGTGCGCTCAAGCGTTGTCTTAATTGCATCGACAATCGCCGTCACACTTTCGCTTATCGCGCTACGAACGTCTTCGCTTGTCACCACTTGTGTGCGTGGCAAACCAGTCAACGTGTCTCGGCCACCAACGTCAGCGGTGAGTTCCTCCGCGAGTGGCCATGCAGAACCAAGTTGCAGTTTCACTTCTTCAGCGGTGTTCTCACCTATATCCAACGAAAACTCAGTTCTAAACATGGAGATGATTGCTGCATTCAGTTCATCGCCAGCAACTCGCGCCGAATATGCAGTCACGATGCCACCCATCGAAATCACTGCAACCTCTGTCGTGCCACCACCAATATCAACAATCAAACTCGCACTTGGAAGATGCACGGGAAGTCCGGCACCAATCGCTGCGGCCATTGGCTCTTCAATGATGTACACCGGCCGACGTGCTCCTGCAAACTCGGCCGCCTCTTGCACTGCACGACGCTCAACACCAGTAATTTCCGATGGCACGCAAATAATCATTCGTGGCTTGTTCCATCTGCTGGTGTGCACTTGCTGAATAAAATAGCGAAGCATCTTTTCGCACACATCAAAATCGGCAATCACACCGTCTTGCAAAGGGCGCACAAGGCGAATATTTTGTGGAGCCCGACCCCACATCCGCTTGGCCTCAAAACCAACTGCCACCAGTTCGCCTGTTCGGCTGTCTACAGCCACCGACGAAGGCTCATTGAGCACGACTCCCTCGCCCTTGACATACACCAGTGTGTTGGCGGTGCCCAAGTCGATGGCGATGTCACGTCCTAATGAAAGTGCGCCTCCACCAGCCATGCTTTGGTCTCCTTAGCGCGCCAACACCCAGGCTGAGCACGCGGTTAATGATCAAATCCTACCTAACTCAATTGAATAATCAGGTTCTACAGATTTGGAAAGAAGATCCCAATCTCGCGTGCTGCTGATGCAGCAGAGTCACTTCCATGAATCAGGTTCTCCGTAAACAGAGTGCCGTAATCGCCACGGATCGTGCCTGGCGCAGCAGCCTTCGGATTGGTCGCACCCATCATCGTGCGCAACACCTCCCACGCATCTTCTGGGCCTCCAACAACAAGTGCCACCACTGGGCCTCGCGACATAAATGCAACAAGCTCAGGATAAAAACCTTTGCCCTTGTGCTCTTCATAGTGCCGTTCCAAAATTGCTGCATCAAGTGTGCGCAATTCCATAGCCACAATTTTTAGACCTTTGGTTTCAAACCTCGAGAGAATGCTTCCAACGAGACCGCGCTCGACTGCATCTGGCTTGAGTAGGACAAGTGTTTGAGTGCTCATCCCTACAGTTTACGGCGCAAGAAGGTCCGAGCACTACCTACGACATACAAACTTCCTGCCACCAGCACAGCATCTTCGTCACGAGCAATATTCAATGCTTTATCCCACACAGCCTCAACAGTCTCGCACACCACAACTTGCTCGCATCCCATTTGCTTTGCAGCGCTCCCCAGATCATTTGCGCCAAGACCGCGCGGCGATGGCGCTGTGCAACAAATCACCACATCAAATTCATCTGCACGCAATGCAGACAACAACATCTGTGGATCCCGACCCTTGAGCGCTCCAACCACCAAGATGCGTTTACCCTCGGGAGAAAAATCATCAAAAAATACTTGAGCACAAACATCTGCACCTGCAGGATTATGTGCACCATCAATCACTACAAGTGGCCCACGGCCGAGCACTTCAAATCTGCCTGGCATTCTCACTGCCGCAAAACCTTCGCGTACTACTTCAATATCCAGCACATTGCCAAAAAATTCCTCTACTGCTGTCAGCGCAATTGACGCGTTGTCACCTTGATGCTGTCCGTGCAACGGCAAAGGCAATTCTTTGTACACCGCGCGCTCTGTGCGCACATCTATCAATCGACCTCCCACTGCCAACTCGTTCTCGGCACACTCAAAATCATTTCCGCGCAACAGCACCGCAACAGAATCAGCGTCATTCCAAATCTTGCGTAGATTTTGGTTGGTGTCACCAACAACCAGCACGCTTCCTGGTTTGGAGATGCCAACTTTTTCGAAGGCAATGTCTTCTAAGCGTGGCCCCGCAAATTCTGTGTGATCTAAAGCAATGTTGGTAATCACCGCAACTGCCGAGTTCACAACGTTGGTTGCATCCCATCTTCCGAGCATTCCAACTTCGATTACTGCGACATCAACAGCAGTGTCTGCAAAATATCGAAATGCCGCGGCAGTCATGATCTCGAAATACGAAGGACGTACGCCACCAATCACTTCTATATCTGCGATGGCGGCAACGCAGTCAGCGAAGTCTTGTTCGCTAATTGGTTCGTTGTTGCGCGAAATACGTTCAGTCAAATTTTCCAAATGCGGGCTCGTGTAGGTGCCTACTTGTAGTCCGTGCGCAATCAGTAATTGCGTAATGATCTGTGTCGTCGAACCCTTGCCGTTCGTGCCAGTGATATGGATTACTGGGTAGCTCAATTGCGGCTGGCCCATCAAATCCATAAACGTGTTGATGTTGTCTAGAGAAGGAGACTCAACGCGACCAGTTTTTTCATAACTGGCATGCTCGTCTAAATAGTTAAGTGCCTCGCCGTATTGCATGATGCGCAGGCTAGTTCTTAAGAAGCAGCGCGGCGCTGACGAGTAACGCGAGTATTGCGCATCACCAACTCAGGACTCGACTTCATTGTTATTGACTCAACATTGAACACCACTTTGGCAACGTCGGTGCGACCAGGTATTTCATACATCGTGTTGAGCAACACTTCTTCCAAAATTGCGCGCAGTCCACGAGCACCAGTGCCCCGCAACAACGCTTGCTCTGCAATCGCAATCAAGGCGTCGGGAGTTATTTCAAGTTCAATATCTTCAAACTCAAAAAACTTTTGGTACTGCTTGAGCAGCGCATTCTTTGGTTCGGTCAAAATCGAGATCAATGCCGCCTTATCCAGGCTGTGCACCGCGCCAACCATCGGCAATCGACCAATGAATTCTGGAATCATTCCAAACTTCAACAAGTCTTCAGGCAGTACCTGGGCAAATAATTGCCCAGGATCTTTTTCGGCTTTCGAGCGCACTTCAGCGTGGAAGCCCACGCCTTTGTGACCAATGCGATTCTCAATGATCGTGTCGAGACCAGCAAAAGCACCGCCCACAATAAACAACACGTTGGTGGTGTCTATTTGAATGAACTCTTGGTGCGGGTGCTTGCGACCACCTTGTGGTGGCACCGAAGCCACGGTACCTTCAAGAATCTTGAGTAGGGCCTGTTGTACACCCTCTCCCGAAACGTCGCGGGTGATCGAAGGGTTTTCACTCTTGCGAGCCACCTTGTCGATTTCGTCTATATAGACAATGCCCATCTCTGCGCGCTTCACGTCAAAGTCGGCTGCCTGCAACAACTTGAGCAAGATGTTTTCAACATCTTCGCCCACATAGCCAGCCTCAGTAAGCGCTGTGGCGTCGGCAATAGCAAAAGGAACATTGAGCAACCTCGCCAGTGTTTGCGCCATGTGCGTCTTGCCGCAACCCGTTGGGCCAAGCAACAAGATATTGCTCTTTTGTAGTTCAACTTCGTCGCGTCGAGAGTTGCCCGAGTTTTTGTATTTGATGCGGCGATAGTGATTAAACACCGCAACAGCCAACACTTTTTTGGCCTGCTCTTGTCCAACAACGTACTCGTCCAAAAATGCGCGTATGTCGCGCGGGATCGGAAGTTCTTCTACACCTACTTCTGCTGCTTGTCCAAACTCTTCATCAACTATCTCGTTGCACAACTCGATGCATTCGTCGCAGATATGCACGCCGGGACCAGCGATAAGTTTCTTGACCTGCTTTTGCGACTTGCCACAAAATGCACACTTGATCAGTTCTGCTGTATCACCAAATTTTGCCATGAGTCAGATTCCAGTGCTCAGCGAATTGGGCCAGTGCGATCGGCATGAGTGCGCGCGGTAATGATCTCGTCAATCACTCCGTACTCGAGCGCGGCGGGTGCTTCAAGAACAAAGTCGCGATCGGTGTCGTTGTGTACGCGCTCTATTGACTGACCGGTGTGCTCTGCCAAAATTTCTTCGAGCAACTCACGCATCCGCAAAATTTCGCGAGCAGCCAACTCCAGATCGGTCACTTGGCTGTAGCCAACTTGACCGTATGGCTGGTGTAGCAACACTCTCGAGTGCGGCAAGGCCAAGCGCTTGCCTTTTGTTCCTGCTGCAAGCAACACAGCGGCAGCCGATGCAGCCTGACCAAGGCAAATAGTTGCGATGTCGTTCTTGATGAACTGCATGGTGTCATAGATGGCAAATAACGCCGTGATATCGCCACCTGGGCTATTGATATAGATATTGATGTCTTTGTCAGGGTTTTCGCTCTCAAGATGAATCAACTGCGCGCAGATGAGATTGGCAATCGTGTCGTCAATTGGAGTGCCAAGGAAGATAATGTTCTCTTTGAGCAACCTGCTGTAGAGGTCGGATGTGCGCTCACCACGGCTGGTCTGCTCGGTGACATTTGGAACGTAATAGTTCCGCATCACATTTTCTTCACGCATAACGCCGTCTCCTTACAAGTTGTTGAGCCGGTAGCCAATTGCACCGCCGAATGTCTAGATCCCAATAACCAAATAGTAGTTGCACTGCGTGCTTATTCGGTGGAATCCCCTTGTGACTCATCACCAAAGAGATCATCAGCATTGATTGCGTTGCCCTCTGGGTCGACAAGGGTCGAATTGCGCAACAACCAATCCACGGCCTGTGACTTGTGAATCTGGGCTGCCAGTTCGGCCAGCGCATCATTCTCTTGGTAGGCCTTGCGCACCTGATTGACCTTGCGACCAACTTGCATCGCAATGCGCTCAAGTTCTTTTTCAATGTCGTCGTCGCTGGCCGTAATCGCTTGAGCAACAGCCACTGCGCGCAACGCAAGATCAACTTTGACAGCTTTTTGCGACTCGGTGCGCAAATTTTCAATGAAACTCTCTGTGGTTTGACCAGTTGCAGACAGCCACTGATCGATGGAAACACCTTGCGACTGAAACTGTTCGACAGTGTTGCGCACTCTCGCCTGCAAATCGCTGGCGATCATTGCTTCAGGAATTTCGATCGTTACCAGTTCTGCCAATGCTGCAGTTGTGCGCTCAACAAACACGCTTCGTGTTTGATTGAGTTTGATCTCTTCGAGGCGCTTGCGCAACGAAGCCTTCCATGCATCAACAGTCTCAAATTCTGAAACGTGCTCGGCTACCCACTCATCGGTCAAATCGTCGAGCACCATCTCTTGCACTTTTTTCACGACCACAGTCATCTCAGCAACATCGGTCGTTCCGTTTGGTGCTTCAGAATACGTGATCGTCGCACCCACTTTTTCGCCGATCAATTTTTCATCGAAGCTTGCAGACACCCACCCCTTACCAACTTCGTACGCCCAGTCTTCAACATTGAGTCCTGGCACCGGAGTACCTTCGCGAGTTCCGCTCAAGTCGAGCGAGACATGGTCGCCCTTTGCAATCGCGCGACCGGCATCTACGTCCTTCAGAACACCATGTCGTGCACGCTCAGACTTCATTGCGTCATCGACGTCTTCTTCTTTTACAAGCAGGGCTGGCAACTCGATACGCAAACCGTTGTAACCAGGCACCGTCACAATTGGTCGCACTTCGCACGTTGCATCAAAACTCACGATGCCCTCTTCTTCGCCTTTTGTCACTTCAATCTGAGGTGTCGCAATCAGATCAACATCATGCTCACGCACGGCCTGTGCCAAATACTCGGGGATAGAATCTTGAATCGCTTGCGAACGAGCGGCACCAAGTCCGATCTGGGCTTGCAACAATTGTCGCGGAGCCTTGCCTTGTCGAAACCCAGGAATGCGGATCTCATTTGCGATTTTGCGGAAGGCCTTATCGATGTTTCGATCGAATTCGACCTCGTCAATTTCCACTGACAGTTTGACTTTGTTGCCCTCGAGGGTCTCAATGATGCTTTTCACAGAGCGCAAAGTGTACCCTTTTGAGTTGTGACAGCCTCATGGAAACCACATTCACTTGCAACGCCGCACGCTGGCCAGATCGACCTCAAAAACGGTGACACCGTGCAACTCACTGTTGATACAGATGGTCTACCCGCGGGCAGTGAGGGCAAGGTTATTTTGGCCAATGGTTTCAATTGGCTGCGCTATCGCGTGCGCTTTGCAAACGGCACCGAACTTGGCGATCTCGACCACCGCAACATCGCTCCAATTGGCAAAACTGCTCGACGCCTCGAGCGCGCTGCCAAACGCGCTTCATAAAACTCAGCAACTTTCACAACTCGTAGTACCGTTCGCGCTATGACAACACCGAACGATCTTCGCAACCGATTTCCTGGTGCACGCAACGATTGGGCCCGCTTCGATGGTCCTGCGGGCACACAGATGGTTGATTCGGCGATTCGTGCGATGACCGACTTCGCTGGCGGCGGATCCAACGCCAACACTGGCGGTTATTTTTCTTCTGCCAACGACTGTGATGCACTGCTCGATCGCACGCGTCAAGTTGTTGGCACCTTGTTTGGTGCTGACCCCGAAGGTATTTGCTTCGGTGCCAACATGACAACGATGACCATGGCGTTCACCCGTGCAGTTGCGCGCACGCTCAAGCCTGGTGACAGAGTCGTCGGCACCAAACTCGACCACGATGCCAATGTCTCACCGTGGCGCATCGCGTGCGAACTCTCTGGCGCCGAGCACGTACTCGCACCGTTTAGCACTACAACATTCATGCTCGATACCGAAGCAATGCTCAAAATGATTACCCCAAACACCAAGTGGGTTGCCATCACTGGTGCATCCAACTTGCTTGGCACTGCACCACATCTCAAACCAATCATTGATGCAGCACACGACGTCGGTGCGAGAGTGTTTGTCGATGCCGTGCACTTAGCAGTACATCAACCAATCAATGTTGCTCAACTTGGGTGCGATGTACTAGCCACTTCCCCATATAAGTGGTACGGCCCTCACGCGGGAGTGCTGTGCATGAATCCAGATCTACTCAATTCATTACCTGTCGCCAAGGTTCGTCCAGCCGAGAATGTTGGGCCACGCAGATTTGAAACCGGTACGCCAAACTTCGAAGGCATCGCCGCAGTCGAAGCAGCGGCACGCTTCTTGCTCGAAGAAGACATGCAAAAAATTATGACCTATGAGAACGACATTTTTTCGCCACTGCTTTCTGGGTTGCTGGCAATCGACAATGTCAAGGTCTGGGGTATTCCAACTCTCGTGGGGCGCACGCCCACTGTCTCTTTCACCATCGACGGGCACCACCCAGATCATGTTGCTCAAGTGCTTGCCGATGCCAAGATCGCAGTGTGGTCAGGTAGTTCGTACGCAGTTGAAGCCGTAGAACAACTTGGTCTGACTGAAAGTGGTGGCGTTGTGCGAGCAGGAATCACGAGATATGTCAACAGCGACGACGTTTCGCGATTGCTACAAGTTGTGGCATCGCTCGCGTCTCATCACTAGTTCGCATCGCTAGGATTACCCGAGTCCGGGGAGTGGCGCAGTTGGTAGCGTGCCTGGTTTGGGACCAGGAGGCCGGGGGTTCAAGTCCCCCCTCCCCGACAAATAGTTATGACGCCTCAAGCCCACAACCCCGAAATCGACAACGCCAAATACGTTTCGTTTGTCTCGTATCGCAAATCCGGCCAGGCTATTGCGACACCGGTGTGGATTGCCAAGTTCGAAGACGGTTATGGCTTCACCATTGAAAGCACGTCGGGCAAAGCCAAGCGACTCGCCCATACTTCTCGCGCCACCATTCAGGCATGCGATGTCAAGGGTGTCATCACGTCTGGCGCAACTATTTACAACTGCACTGCGTCTGTTGTGTTGCACGAACGTGCAGAAGAAGTACGCGATGCAATTGCTCACAAATATGGACTTACTTATAAAGCTTTTTCAATTCTTTTATGGTTCAGATCACGTTTTGGAAAGTCAAAAGGACTTCCTGAAGCTGCCGTGATTCTAAAAATCACTCAATAAAGATTTAACGCGAAAGATTTAACGCGCTACTGGATACTTCGTCGACTTTGTCGCAGA
The DNA here is from genome assembly GCA_964532575.1 of uncultured Acidimicrobium sp. Lineage (GTDB taxonomy): Bacteria > Actinomycetota > Acidimicrobiia > Acidimicrobiales > Ilumatobacteraceae > UBA3006. Next base: position 7,074 of record CAZHIN010000001.1, on the reverse strand, counting down.
TTTTGACGACATTGCATCAAGAATGTCGGCTATTGGTCGCACACCAATCCCAACCGTGTTCGGTACGTCGATGTAGCCATCGCGCAGCACAAATGGTTCTGTCACGTCTTGTGTGAAATACCTCGACGAAGCCGACGTGTCACCTGGCAATGTAAAGCCTGGCAATGCCGCAAGCGCCAGGTTCGCAGCGCGACCAATGCCGGTTTCGAGCATTCCCCCACACCACACGGGCACGCCACGCGACACACACAGATCGTGAATTTTTTTTGATTCCAAATATCCACCGACTCGACCTGGCTTGATGTTGATGATCGAGCACGCACCAATATCAATTGCGCCACGAGCCACATCAAATGTTGTGATCGACTCATCCAAACAAATCGGCGTCCCTACCTTCTTGCTCAGTTCCACATGACCAATCAAATCTTCTTCCGGCAGTGGTTGCTCAATCAGAAGCAAATTGAATTGATCCAGTTTTGCCAGATGCGATGCGTCATCAATGGTGTATGCCGAGTTGGCATCCACTTGCAACAACATGTCATCACCAAACGCTTCGCGCACTGCGCGCACGCGCTCAATATCTAAACCAGGCTCAATTTTGAGTTTGATACGCACATAGCCTTGCTCCAAATACCCACTTACTGTTTCCAACAGTTCATCAGTCGTTGACTGAATACCTACCGATACGCCAGAGGCAACTCGAGTTTGAGTGGCCCCCAAAAAAGTAGCAAGCGATATCTGGTCTTTGCGCAACTGATAATCCAGCAAGGCAGCCTCAACAGCAGCCTTGGCCATGAAATTTCCACGAATGCTCGATGCCGCCACCACGAACTCTTGGGCCGTCATGGTCGGAGTAATCATCGGCAACAAGTACCTCGTGATCACTTCCTCGCAGCCATCAACATATTCAGACGAATACAACGGTGCGGCCATTGCAACGCATTCGCCCCACCCTTCTTCGTCGTCACCAACAACGTGTACATACAACAAATCGCGATCGACCTCCACTCCAAATGAGGTGCGAAAAGGTGACACAAGATCGATGTGCGCGCGCCTTATCTCAATATGTTCGATCATCACAAAGCCCCGTCTGTTTCATTTATTGCATCTCGATTATCTAGTACATACGAAAAATCGCTGGTGAGTCCAACTACGCGCAACCCTGCACGTTGTGCAGATTCAAACGCTGCTCGTTGCCTGGTTCTCCACCCATCAGACTGCACCCGATCAGTCTTGCGCAACTGCTCAATGTCGGCAGGTGTCTCAATCACCATCGCTTCTGAGGGTGGCTTCATAAAACTGTTACCAAGTGGTGCTTCAACGCCAGCTACATTCCAACGCACCAACACGCGGTCGCTTTGTTCACCTGCATTAATGCCGTCATCCAATTCACCATAAAAGTTTTGGTGATACCCAAGCACCGTCGCACCAAGCTTGACGAGATTGAAATGCGCATTACGTCGCACAAGTGGGTCAAAGGTCCAGGTGATGGTGTCAAAACCGTTCTCCTTCGCCCAATTCCATTGATGCATCTTGATCATTTCGCCAATGCCTTTGCCGACATATGCGGGCAACACCCCCGTGGCATGCGAGTGCAAGTTTGGCCCTATGCATCCCGGTAAAGCCTTGCCAACAAGCGCAAAGGCCGCCCCAACGGGCCTGCGCCTATCACCACTGCCTATATATACGACACTTCCGTAGCCACCGTTGTGCAAACTTGCCGTCATAATCTCTGGGGAAACCATCGATTTCACATCCCAAACCGTGTCAAACAGGTCGGCGATCAATGCCGAATCCGTGGCCGTATGCGCAACCCGAATCTCGACTTGCCCCAAAATTTCTGGGTCATTGGCGCTCACTTTTTTGTCCATTGGTTAAAACCCTACCGATCAGCCAAGATGGTGGGTATGCCCGTCACCGTCACCATTGTTGATCACCCAATCGCAGCCGAAGCCCTGACCAATCTGCGCGATCAAAATTCTTCCAATCAAGTCTTTCGCGCAGAGATGCGCAGGCTTTCACTGATCGTGATCGCCGAGGCCACACGGTCAGTGCCAACGCGAAAGGTGCGCGTGACGACTCCGCTGTGTGAAACCGACGGAATTCAAATCGCACAGCGACCAGTTCTCGTTCCAATCCTTCGCGCGGGTCTCGGCATGTTGCCAGCCGCGATGGAACTTTTGCCAGATGCCGACATTGCTGTTGTCGGTGTGCAACGAGACGAAGTTACTCACGAGCCGAGTGAGTACGTAGCAAAACTTCCGGCGCGTCTCGATGGACGCCATTGCATCGTGCTCGACCCGATGCTTGCAACCGGTGGATCACTCGAACACGGTTGCAAAATTCTTGCCGCACGCGGAGCCCCGCAACCACTCACCATTGCGTGCGTGCTTGCAGCACCCGAGGGTATTGCATACCTCGAAAAGTCAGGAATGAATTTGCACATCGTCACCGCTTCAGTTGACGAACGACTCAATGAGCATGCATTTATCGTTCCCGGACTCGGCGATGCCGGCGACCGTCAATTTGGTCCGCCCAACTGATCTTGGTAACTAGATAACCAAAAATTGGCTAGCCAAAAAATGCATTGGCTACATCAGTAAATAACGCAAGATCAATCGTGCGAATTTTTCCGGCAGTGACCGTCATTGACTCACGCTCAATGCGATCACCGCGTACTACCACCATCTGACCAAATGCACGGTCTCGCACTGCATCAACCGCGGCTAAGCCAAATCGTGTTGCAAGCACACGGTCATAACTCGTTGGCGTACCACCCCGCTGCACATAACCAAGCTGCACAACACGTGAGTCATACCCTGTGCGCGCACTTATTGCAGGCGCTACCACGTGTGCGATATCGCCAAGTCGTTCGCGTCCATACAAGTCGTGTTGTCGATCTGGTAGCACCAATGCGTTGTCCCCCGCGCTTGCAACTGGCTTCGCACCTTCTGCAACAACAACAACCGATGCGTATCTACCGCGGTCATGTCGGTGTGCAACCACGTCCGACAATTTATTGATGTCGAATGGAACTTCAGGAACAAGAATTGCAGTTGCTCCACCAGCGATACCTGCGTGCAATGCAATCCATCCTGCATCACGACCCATTACCTCAACCACCATCACACGGTCGTGGCTCTCTGCCGTCGTGTGCAATCGATCAATTGCGTCGGTGGCAATTTGTACAGCGGTGTTAAAACCAAATGTGGTTTCAGTGCCAACAACATCATTGTCAATCGTTTTTGGTACACCAACAATTGGCAGTCCGTGTTGTTCCGACAAAATTGACCCCACAGTGAGCGAACCGTTGCCGCCGATTACTACGAGAGCATCAATGGCCAGATCAGCAAATGACTGTTTGACGCGATCTACCCCATCGGTCGTTTCGAGTGGACTGCCACGACGAGTCCCAAGAATGGTGCCGCCGCGCGGAAGTGTTCCACGCACACTTGTGTCATCGAGCAACACTCCGCGTTGTTCCATGACGCCATCCCACGCGTCGTAGAAACCAAAAACTTCGGTGTCCTTCTCGAGAATGGCCTTGCGCACGATCGCTCGAATTACTGCGTTAAGCCCGGGGCAATCTCCGCCGCCAGTCAACACACCGATGCGCATGTAATCAGCCTATGTGCAGCGGCCGAAACGACTTGGCGGCGAATACAACTGTGACTACAACTGTGACTTGTGTTGTGCACATCACAATGCTTACGACCATTTAGTACTATCAATGCCATGAAGAAAAAAGCAGCAAAGTCAACAGCCCGAACCGCTACAAAATTGGCTCCCAAGCCCAGTGAGACATTGCTCAAACGAGATGTTCAGGCAATGCGCAATGATTTAGCCGACCGACTCTTGACCCTTAGGTCCAAAAACGACCTCAGCCAGGCAGGCCTCGCCGAGTTGGCAGGGGTCGACCGAAAGACCATAAACCGTATAGAAAATGGCCACTTCTCTCCTGCCCTAGACACCCTTGTGCGGCTCAGTTCAGCGCTCTCGGTATCCCCGGCCAGCCTGCTCAAGTAGCAGCGATCGTTTCTGGCGGTCGAATCACCCGCCCCTCAGGAACCAAAAAGTTGACATCCAGCCTGTTGTTGTGGATAAAGTACTTCCTACCAATTACCAAACAGGGGGCAGTACATGTCAGAAGTAAATGAAATGGTCCAAGAAGTTGCGACGGCAGGAATTTCGCGTCGTCACTTCGTGCAAGGTGCCGCTGCAGTAGCAGCAGGTGCAGCACTTCCAATGACACAAATTCTCGGAGGCTCTTCAGTGAGCGCCGCTGGATCAAAGTTGTTGCGAGTTGCAACTGGCAAGCAAGAGCACGTAGCAGCACCATGGGAAACTTCGGGTGGATCACTTTTCATCTTGAGCATGGTCGGCGAATGGCTCACATGGCAGTTGCCAAACGGCAAGCTCGAGCCACGCATTGCAGAGAGCTGGACATCATCAGCTGACGCCAAGCAGTGGGTATTCAAGATTCGTCAGGGCGTCAAGTTCAACGACGGCACACCACTTACCGTTGACGATGTTGTGTACACATACACATCCATCTTCGACAAGACAATCACCAAGGGCATTTCACGCTCGAAGGGCAACTACGACAACATTTTGGATGCAAAGGGTGTCGTCAAAGTTGACGCAAACACCGTTCAGTTCAACTTGTTGCAGGCAAACGGAAACTTCCCATACTTCGTTTCGTCAGCTTGCTACGGAATGTGCATCATCAAAAAGGGTGCATTCGGTGGAGCAGGTTGGGAAAAGACAATGGTTGCCGCTGGCCCATGGAGAATGGTGAGCCACGTCAACACCGAGACAACGTTGTACGAGAAGAACCCGTACTACTGGGACACAACCTTCGCCCCTGGCTTTGATCAAATCGAGTTGGTGCAATTTGTGTCAGCAGCAACAGCACTCCCATTGGTAAAGACGGGCAAGATTGACTTCGTCGCCGCCATGGAAGCATCTGATGCACTTGCACTCGACAAGACCAAGTTCCAGATCAACACATTGCCAGCAGGTGCTGGTTTTGCTCACGTCCACATGCGTACCAACTTCGGTCCGTTCCAAGACAAGCGCATCCGTCAAGCTGCTGCACTCACGATTGACCGTCCTGGTTACGTGAACGGCGTTATGAAGGGCATCGGCGGCCGTGTTGGTAACGACAGCGTCATGGATCCTTACAACACTGCAGACACCTCGGTGCCTCAGCGTAAGCAAGACATTGCTAAGGCAAAAGCCTTGATGGCAGAAGCTGGCGTTCCAAACGGTTTCAAAGTTGACTTGTCAACTTGGGCTCGTGACGACATCAACAAATACGCCAAGTTGATCAAGACTTCGTTTGCCAAAATCGGCATCAAAGTCAACTTGGTCATCGACGGTTCAGACGGTGGTTCGGCTGTGTACTACACATACGATCCGTACCCATCCAAGCCAGGCAAAGTTAACCAGTTCGACAATCACTCATGGTTGGCTTCCAACTTGGGCATCGTTGACTGGGCAGGCCGTGGCGTTCCAGACCAGTACTTGATGCGTGAGTGGCGTTCAACCGGTGACTGGAGCGGCGCAATGCTCGACAGTCGCGTAATGGACGCAGCAATCGATGAGTACTTGCAGGCATTGACACCGGCAGCAAAGAAGAAGGCAAGTAAGAAGATCCAAGAGGCTTCCCTCGACGAGACTCCTTACATCCTTGCTTACACGTCAAACCTCATTACAGCAGGTCGCAAGACTTTGACTGGAATGGTCGTTAACGGCATGGGTCAAATCGATGCAAGGACTGCAAAGAACGCATAGTAACTAGTTACTACGCAAGTCAAAAGAGCCAGGGCTTTACCGCCCTGGCTCTTTTTATTATCTGATTGTTTCTATAGCCCGTTATCTCACTACACTTTTGCGAGATATGAAACGGTTTATCTTGCAGCGACTTGGGCTCTCTGTCATCACGGTGTTCCTTGTCTGCGTCATCGTGTTTTTCTTGACGCACATTTTGCCAGGCGACGTCGCCCATCAATATTTGGGTAGAGGCGCGACCGAGGCGGATCTCATCGAGTTCCGGCGCGTCTTCGAACTGGATCGACCACTGTTCTCTCAACTCTTCACGTGGATCGGCCATCTTCTTCAAGGCGACCTGGGTCAGTCAATGCAGTATCGCGGTCCTGTCACCGACTTGCTGCTTCCCGCCATCGGCTATTCATCAAAATTGGCTGGCGTTGCGTTCTTTATCATCGTTCCATTCAGCATTGCTGGAGGTGTTGTTGCCGCAATGAACCGGGGCAAAAAAGTTGACCGATTTGTCACTGTTGGCGGTCTTTCGGCAGCCGTGATCCCAGAGTTTGTATGGGCAATTATTTTGGTACTGCTATTTGGGGTGACCTTTCAAGTATTCCCTGTATCCGCGTTTCCCGAAGAAGGACAACGATCGATTCTCAACCAAATCTGGTACTTGGTGCTTCCATCGATCTCGCTGCTGTTAGTGCTATTCGGTTACATCGCACGCATCACTCGGGCAGGTGTTATCGAAGCACTCGATTCTGACTACATGCGCACTGCGGTGCTCAAAGGATTAAGCCGACGCACTGCTGTAGTCAAGCATGTGCTTCGTAATGCACTACTACCAACTATCGCGGTGATTGCATCTCAAATCCCCTATCTCATCGGCGGCTTGATTGCGGTCGAGATCGTTTTCAACTATCCGGGTTTCGGCACGATCTTGAAAGGCGCCGTTGATGCACGCGATTACTCAGTGTTGCAGGCCGGCGTCATTATCTCCAGTTTGGTAATCGTCTCATTCCAGCTCATTGCCGACATCTTGTTTGCTCTTCTCAACCCGCGCATTCGACAGAAGGTTTCAGAATGAGCGAAACAACTGCATCAACCATTGCGCAAAAATCCAATCTTGAGCGCAAACAGATTCGTCGCGAACGACTCAGCCTCATCGCTAAGGACAAGACATTTCTTGTCGGCGCAATCATCTTAGGTTTCTGGATCTTGATGGCTATTTTTGGAACCTTCATTGCACCGCACGGCGCATCCGATCAAGACTTCGAGTTCGTATCGGTGTCACCACAGTGG